>NZ_JBVVPC010000008.1:0-205118 GCF_055807355.1 Bradyrhizobium sp. Ken01 | reverse complement strand
GCCCAGCCCTGCGCCCATTGCAGGTACCAGCCGAGCCCGGCCTTGACGCCGATCATCTCGGCGACGACGAGCACGGCAAAGGACGAGCCGAGCCCCATGAACAGGCCGACGAAAACGTGCGGCAACGCCGCGGGGATCGCGACCTTCAGCACCAGGAAGGACGGCTTTGCCCCGAGCGTCCGCGCAACGTCGTAATAGGCGTTGCTCACGCTCGCGACACCCGACCAGGTCAGCACAGTGACCGGGAAGCCGGTTGCCAGCGCGATCAGAAAGGTCGATGCGCTCCAACTCGACGGGAACGTGAAGAAGGCGATCGGCAGCCAGGCGGTCGCCGGCAGCGGGCCGATGAAGCGCAGCACCGGGTGCACCCAATAGCCGACCGCGCGCGACCAGCCGATCGAGACGCCGGTCAGGAACCCGACCGTCGCGCCGAACAGATAGCCGCCGAGCTGGAGCTTGACCGAGGCGAACACGCTGTCGAGCAGTTTTGGCAGATCGTCGGTGTAGACTTCGATGATCGACTGCGGCGGCGGGAAGAACGGCAATGGCAGCCATGCGAATTTCGCCGTCGCGACTTCCCACAGGGTCAGGACAACGCCGAGCAGCGCGAGCCACGGCGCGCGCTGGCGCAAGGCCCGGCCCGCCGAGCCGAGATAATCGGCGCCGACAGTCCCGAACAGCGCGATGGCCGCGATGACAAACGCGGCGATGCCGAGCGAATGCGTCCGCGACCAGTCGCCAACGTCCTCCCACCACAGGCAGGACAGCCCGAAGACAATCCACGCCACGCTGGCGAGAATGCCGACACCGGAGTCCCGGATCCAGCTCGCAAGCCACGGCGAGCGCGAGAGACGCGGCGCGCCGGAAGCTAGGCCGTCAGACAGCGAATACGTCGACATAGATGCGCTCCGCGAATCTGGCCGTGTCGGTGCTCTGTTTGAACACCTGCACGCTCTTGAGATCGTCGGCATAGGCCTTGAGCTCGCGCTTCAGGACTTCGCCGACGGGATGATGATGGTGGGTGTGGTAGCGCACCATGCCCTCGATATCCGCGAGCGATGCGGTCTTCGGCGCGTAAGGCTGGAACGACTTCGCCGTCACGGATGGATTTTGCGCGGTGAACATCGCGGCATCGAGCAGCGCCTGCGTCAGGGCACGCGCGACCTGCGGCTCCTCGCGCACCAGGCTGCCGCGCAGGCCGAGGATGCAGCAGCTCTTGTCGCGATATTCGCCATCGAGATTGGAGGCGACCTCCTTGTACTGGCTGTCCTTGAGCCAGAGATAACCCAGCGGGTCGGACGACAGGAATGCCTGCACCTCGCCCTTCTCGACAGCAACGTTGAGAAGGTTGCCGGGATATGCGCGCCAGTCGACATCCTTGTTCGGATCAATACCGAGTTTGGCGAGCTGAATGGAGAAGAAATTCTTGTCGGGGCCGCCGAGATCGCCGACCGCGACGATCTTGCCCTTGAGGTCGGCGAGCTTGCTCACGCTGGAATCGGCGCGGGTCAGGACCCGCATGCAGCCGCCATGGGTGCCGGCGGCAATCTTGACGTCAAAGCCCTGCTCCAGCGGCTTCAACCACCGCAGCGCCATGCCGAGCCCGGCATCGCTCTTGCCGGTTGCGATGGCCTCGAGCAGCTGGTCGGTGGAACCGGAATAGTTGATGAGTTCGATATCGAGATTGTGCTTCTGGAAGAAGCCGTGCTCGATGGCGACCGGCACCGGAGCGAGACACACCGCGCCCGCGTTCCAGGACAGCTTGAGCTTGCGCGGCGCGCCGGTGAGCACGGGCGCATCCGACGCCGTCCGGCACAGCGGAAACTCCGAGAGATCGACGCCGGGCGCGATGCCCCGCGGCGCAAAGGCCTGTGCCGCACCGAAGGCACCGAGCGGCGCGGCGAATGCCGCAGCTAACCCCGCCTGGAGCAAATGGCGACGGTCGAGCCTCGATCCGTCGCGCTTATCGTCGTCGTTCATCCGTCTCCACTCCTGCGCTGGCACGGCTCCGCCATCGGCACAACAGCTTGTGTTGCGCCTGTTCCGTGCGGAGCTGCGTCGAGAGAAAATCTTCTCGCCGGCGCCTGCTGCGGCGCCTTGATGCGATGCGCAAATCATGCGGCGCGTTCGCCGTATCGTCAATGAAATGGAATTTCGAATGTGGCGCGAAGCGAGGTCATTCTCTCCATCGGTGCGTGCAAGGACGATGAAAGGATTTCCGTCGATGGATCAATTGATAGAGCGTGAGGCCACTCCCTCTCCTGCTTCATTTTTGCGCAGCATCGGTGGCGCATACCGCACGTTCTCGAAATCAGCGCCTCGCTGAAACGTCCTTCCGGATCGCGCGCGCAATACGGTTAGCCATTTCATTGACCGCGCATCGCGCAACCATAGACTTGATCGTCTCGCTGCATCGTTCGCTCACGCGTCGTGGGCAAAGCAACAAGACAGGCCACATGAGCATCAACTCCCTCGATCATTCCATCACGCGCCGGCTCGCGGCATCGCTGCTTGCCGCCGCCATCACCCTGTCGACGGCCGCGGCGTCGTTCGCAGCCGATGCAGTCGTGCTGCGGGTCGGCGACCAGAAGGGCGGCAATCGTTCGCTGCTCGATATCTCCGGCTACGCGAAGGATCTGCCTTACAAAATCGAGTGGTCGGAATTTCCCGCGGCCGCGCCGATCCTCGAAGCGCTCAACGCCGGCGCGCTCGACGTCGGCTATACCGGCGACCTCTCGTTCCTTTCCGTTTACGCGGCCGGCGCGCCGATCAAGGCGATCGGCGGCACCAGGTCGGATGCCAAGACGCAAGCCATTCTCGTGCGCCAGGATTCGCCGATTAAATCGCCGGCCGATCTCAAGGGAAAACGCCTCGCCGGCACGCGCGGCGGCTGGGGCCAGTTTCTGATCGACGCCACGCTGGAGAAGGCGAACATGAAGCTGGAGGATGCGACGTTCGCGCCGCTCGGCCCGGTCGACGCCAAAATCGCATTGGTCGCAGGCTCGATCGACGCTTGGGCGGTGTGGGAGCCCTACGTCTCCTTCGCGACGCTCAAGGACAAAGCCCGCGTGATCGCCAACGGCGAAGGCCTGACGCCGACCATCACCTTCATCGTCGCCTCCGACAACGCCATCGCCAGCAAGCGCGCGGCGGTGCAGGACCTCGTGCAGCGGCTGAACAAGGCGCGGCTGTGGTCGCTGGATCATCTCGGCGAATATGCCAAGAGCACGTCCGAGCTGACCAAGCTGCCGGAGGACGTGCTGCTCTCGGCCTACACCGCGCAACGCACCAGCCCGATTCCGATCGACGAGAACGTCGTGAAGGAGGTGCAGGAAGCCTCCGACCGCTCGACGCGCTACGGCATCCTGCCGAAGAAGCTCGACGTCAGCAAAGCCGTCGATCGCAGCTTCACCGCTGCGGCCGCGGGATCGAACTAGGCGGAGGCGGCGGGATGCGCGCGCTGCGCCTCAAGGCCGGCCCGCTGCATCTCGCCGCGATCGTGCTCGCGCATTTCGCCTGCATGAGCCTGATCGTGTGGCTATCGCTTTAGACGCCGTCCAGCGTCTCCGCTCCCCGCCCCGGCCTTAAGGAAAACATCAGGACAACATAAGGAGCCCATAAGGACTTCCGAGACGCCGCTGGCCTAGCATCGACCGTGTGATCGCGTCGGTAACAGGATGCCTCATCCCCGCGGCTTGTCCAGGCAATCACAACTCGCTCTCGGGTTGCCGATCGCGACTGGACGGGCTTACAGTGATCCGCCCTGCGGCCGTCGACGCTTGCAATGGGAAGGCGACCTTCGGGCTGGAGACCAGCGCCATGTCAGCCGATCAGTATCTTCGTTACGATCCGTCCGTCGAACAAATCCGGCCCGAGGAAGCGGCCGCCGTCGAGGAGATCGTTGCCTCGATTTCGCGAACGAGCGATCTCACTTTTCGCAAAGACAAGCACGGGACCCGACAGCAGCACGCCAAGGGCGCCGGCTATCTCCGGGGCGAACTGATCGTCTACGACGATTTGCCGGATCATCTGCGCCAAGGCCTGTTCAAGCAGGCTGGCCACTTCCCGATCATCGTCCGCCTCTCCACCGCATTCAACAGGAGCGATCGCGTACGTTCGCCGCGGGGGTTTGCCATCAAGGTCCTGGGTGTGACTGGGCCCAAGGCGCTCGGCGACGACGATACGACGAACCAGGATCTTCTGCTCGTCAATCACCCCAGCTATTTCGCGGATGCGATGGCCTATATGCGCGCACAGCACCATGTCGAGCGCACCCTGTTCCTGCCTGATCTGGCGTACGTACCCATAGGCTTTCTCGCGCGCGCGCTGGTCGCCGCATCGGACAGAACAGGCATTCCGATCCCGATCGTCTTGAAAGCGCTCGGTGATGCCGGCAGCAACATCCTCGGAGAAACCTTTCACACAGAGGGAGCATTGCGGTTTGGCGATTATATCGCAAGGCTTCGCCTGGTGCCGATCTCGGCCTCGGTTCGCCAACTCACCGGCCAGCCCTGTCACGATTCCGATGATGCCGTGCTGAACAGCGTCGTTGCCTTCTTCAAGGACAATGCGGCCGAGTACGAATTATCTGCCCAGCTCTGCACCGACCTGGAGCGAACACCGATCGAAGATGCCTCGATCGACTGGCCCGAGGACGTCGCGCCGCCGCAAGCACTCGGCAAGATCACGCTTCCGCGCCAGACCGCCGACAGCCCCGCACGTCGGGTCTATTCCGACGAGGTGCTTTCGTTCGATCCATGGCGATGTCTGGCCGCGCATCAGCCGCTCGGCTCGATCATGCGATTGCGCAGGGATGCCTACAGTGCCTCCCGCACGCTGCGGCAGCAGCAAAATCAAGGCATGGTCAAGCAACCGCCCGAAGAACCGCGAGAGATCGCGGACCTGCCGGTTTGAGACGACGATCACCGTCCCGCAATATCGGGCCGGGTGTGCCGGCCTGCGTCGAAAAAGGACGCCGAGCGCAGCGGATCGCCGGGATCAAGCGTCTCCGCCAGCGATGCGATCACCTGGCTGGAGCGGTCCCGCCACTTGGCAGCCCTTTGCGCTTGTCCGAGGCTCCCATAGAGCACCGCTGTCGTGCGATAAACGCGCCAGGCGGCGTGCGGCAGCCTGGTATGCCGGAGAATCGAAATGGCCGTCGACAAATGCGCGCCGGCGAGTTGCGTCTCCTGCTTCAGGATCGCAATTCTCGCCATGGCCTCGTAGCACAGCGCGAGAAACGGCCGGTCGGGTGCCGCGCTCGTCACCTCGTGAAACTGGCTGGCCGAACTCTGGGCGCGATCCAGATCGCCGGTCGCGATCCAATAGTCGCAGCAAGTGAGCCAATAATGGGGGATGACCAGCGACTCCATCGGCACCCGATCGACCTCCATTCGCCGCTCCATCGCATCGAGATGCTGCCGCGCCCGAGTGAGGTCGCCCATCTTGACATAAGCTCGCGCCAGCAGGTTCCTGCCAACGAAGAAGGTGAACGGATTGGCCTCGATCATCGGGCCGAGTGCATCCTCCGCACGCCGTGACGCGCTGCCATATTCCTCCGCCTCGGAATACAGCCATCCGATCGTGAGATGACACAGCGCGACGGCCTGCGGATTTGCATTCCGCTCCGAGATGGCCAACGCGGAGACGACGTTTCGTTGCGCCCGCCCCCATTCACCGAGATAAATCTGGGCAAACGCCTCGACCGATTCATAGAGCACGAACAGATAGACGTCACCGACCAGACGGGCGAGCTCCTTTCCCCTGGTCGTCGCATCGCAGCAGGCCGGATAATTCGCGCGCAGGAACTCCAGCACCATCTCCATCGAGCAGCGTCGCAGCCGCATGCTCAGATCCTGCTCTCCGGTGATCAGCGCCGACGCATGCTCGGCAAGATCCGCATTCTCGCGATCCCAGCCGCAGAGCATCAGCTTCAAATTGGCAACGTTCCCCTGCACCAGAGCGCTGAATGCCGCGTCGTCGATCGCCCTACTCTTGACAAGAGCCTGTTCCGCAACAGGCAGGCTCTGGCGTCGATCGACGTAGAGACAAAATCTGCTGAGATCGACCAGTGCGTTCACCTCTTCGCGCACGTGCCCGTTCTCCGCCGCGTGCGCGACGACTGCGTTGAGATCCTGCAGGGAATTCAGGAAATCTCCACTGGCTCGCCAGGCCCAGGCGCGCTGAAGCAGCAACTTCAGACGTGTCGTCACCCGAAACTCCGGCGGCAGATGCGGCACCAGTTCCAAAGCGCGGGACAGGTAATTGGCTGCCTCGCGCGTGCTGAACCTTCGCGCCGAGCCCTCGGCCGCCGCGCCCAGATAATGTATCGCTTTTGGGAAATCGCGGCCCAGTTCGAAGTGACGCGCGACAATGGCGGCGATCTCCGCAGCCTGCGGCCCATAGCCCTGCTCGAGCCCCGCCCCAAGCAGCACATGGGTTTTGGTGCGGCGCGCCGGCGCAAGCCGCTGATAGAGGAGCTCCTGGTAAAGCGCGTGCCGGAACGTATAGCGACCGGAGACGCCTCCGTTCGGCCACTCGGTCATGCCGGCCACGACGATAATGCGATCGGTCCGCGCCAGGTCCTCGCACATCTGCTCGACATCCAGCACGGGACGGTCGAGCGCACCGGCGATATGGAGCGCGGAAAACTCCGCTCCCGCCGCACTGGCGACCTCGAGCAGGCAGCGCTCGTCCACGGTGAGGTGATCGATCTGCTGCTTGATCATTCCTTCCAGATCGCCCGGCATGCTGTCATGCGAGGCCGCGTCTTCGCTGACCAGCCGCCAGCCCAATTCGTGCTCGACAAGCGCGCCCTGCGCCACGAGATGATCGAGCAGAGACGACACGAACAGAGGATGCCCGCCGGTTCGCGCGAAGATACGCTCGACCAGCTCTTTGGCAAAATCGGCCGAGCTGAAGCGCAGGGACAGATAGCGCTCGACGTCGGTCCCGGTCAGTCGATCGAGCGCGAGCTCGGTGGCGTGTCCATGAATCCGCAAGTCCTGGTGAACCGCACGGATGGGATGTCCGCCGACGGCGACTTCCATCGGCCGGTAGGTGGCCAGCACGAGGATTGCCGCCCTCCGATCCCGCCGTGCCAGCCGGGAGAGCACATCCACGGTGGCAAAGTCGCTCCAGTGCAGATCTTCCAGGATGATCACCCATGGCCGGCTGACGGCGAGATGTTCCATGAGATCGGCAAATTCGCGCAGCATGCGCTCCCGGGTTGCGCCAAAGACCTCGCGCTGGAATGCGGCCCGGTCTGCTTCGCCGAGGAATCCGGGCATTTGTGCGAGCCAGGTCGGCGCGTGCTCGCGGATCGACGTCAGCAGCGATGCTCCATCGGTTCGACGGCAGCACTCGTTCAGGGCTCCGATCAGCGGAAGAAAGGCCTCATGGGTGCCGAACAACTCGTTGCAGCTACAGTGCAGCACGCCCAGTCCCTGCTGGTTCATCCTGTCGAGCGTCATTTGCAAGAGGGTGGTCTTGCCGATCCCGGCCTCGCCGGTGATGAAGACGACCTGACGCTGTCCGGTACGGGCGAGTTGCAACGCCTTGTCCAGCGTATCGAGTGCCCCGTTGCGCCCGACCCTCCAGTGCCGGCGTCGATCGACCACCTGCTCCGTGGCGGACGCCGCCTCCTCCTCGGCCGCCCGCTCGGCCGGAGGCAAGTCGGCGGTCGCGACCGAAGCGATGAAGCGATAGCCGCGCCGCGTGACGGTCTCGATGTAATTGGGCGATTGCCTGTCGTCGCCGAGCACCGAGCGGAGCGCGTTCACGGCAACCGCGAGGCTCGACTCGCTGACGTGGAGATCGGACCAGACCGCGTCGAGCAACTCTTCCTTGGTGACGAGCTCACCGGGCCGACCGACAAGATGGCAAAGAACCTCGAACGGCTTCGGCGCCAGCGCGATCCGCTCCCCGCCTCGCCACAATAGCGCGTTGGCCCGGTCGAGGCGGAATTCACCAAAGGCAAGCGCGTCTGTACGCACGGCTCCAACCCCCGGATGCTCCCCCACCTTAAGGGAAAGCTCAGCCAAATGTAAGGACGCGATAAAGACCTGCGCCCTGCGCCGGCACTAGCATTGGCCTGTCCATTTCAGAGACGCCGGCAAGGCGTCGGACGGCCTTTTCATCACGCTGTCATTTCCGTCGACAGGCAGTCGATGCCTGAATTTTGGCAAGGAGTTGGCCATGAGCATTTTAAGACATTTGGCGATCCCGCCTCTCGCTTTTGCGATTCGCCATTACGACGTCAGGGTCATATTGGGCCTCACAGTCCTCAGCCGCATCTTCCTCCTCGCCATCTATCTTGCGTGCGGCGGCCCGGGCCTGTCCGGGCCCGACCTCGCCAACACCATCGCCCTGCCATGAGGTCGGGACCGCTCGAATGGTGCATCGAGATCGCGATCATCGTCGCGATCTGCGTCGGGATTGTCGCGGCCGGGCATGGCCGGCTCGTCGTGCCGCATCACCGGGTTCAACGCGCGCAAGCCGATCGGGCCGCTTGCGTCCAGCGGCCCTCAAACCTCTTCAGCGTCGTCGCCCTGCGGCGAGCGGGTCCACCCGTTTGATCGATCACCAATACGCGCGGTGATAGTGCCGGTAATACGGCCGGTAGTAGCCGTAACGAGGGCCGAAATACGGACGGTAAGGCCGATAGTAGCGCGGATAGGCATAGGCCGGACCATAGCCGTAATAGGCCGGCGCATAACCATAGCCGTAACCATAGCCGTAACCATAGCCCGGCCCTGGGTATCCGTAGCCGCCGTAGTAGGGCCCGCCGCCATAGTAGCCATAGCCGTAAGGCGCGCTGCTGGCGATGGCACCTGCGATGATCGCGCCAGCGGCAAGGCCGCCGAGACCCCATCCAAATCCTCGGCCGCGCCAGTGCACCTGCGTGACATCATCGCCAACGGCGGCCTTCATGGTTGCGACATTGGTGGGCAGCGGAGCCGCCGCCGCCTGCTGAATTCCCCCCGCCATCACCGCTGCGGCGAGCGAACCGGCAGCTGCCGTTTTCCAGACCCTCATCGTCTTACTCCTTTCTGACGTTTGGCTTGGAGATGGATCGCAGCGCCATCATCGGGCATCCTGGCGCGAGGTCAAAGCCTCGAGTTTTGCGTGCACCGCACAAGACACATGCCTCCATTCTGATCAACCGGTACCGACGGGCTCGACAACCTCACCGCGTGTGACACCGGCAAGACGGTGCCTGGGGCCCGATCACCGCGGCAAAGCATTAAGCTTCCGGCGCATTCGCAACCAACAACCACCTTCCCGATTTACTATTCGTGCCATTACTATCGGTTCCAAATGAGCGCGGCCGGGAGGCTTCTCGCGAGCGCCAGAGTTGTGGGAGAATGACATGAGTGCCGCGAGACCCGAGCCGCTTGCCCGTCAGGCGCTGGCGTTCGTCCTGGCCGGCGGACGCGGCAGCCGGCTCCTGGAGCTGACCGACCGGCGTGCCAAGCCCGCGGTCTATTTCGGCGGAAAATCCCGCATCATCGATTTCGCGCTGTCGAACGCGGTGAACTCTGGCATCCGTCGCATCGCAGTCGCGACCCAGTACAAGGCGCACAGCCTGATCCGGCACCTTCAGATGGGCTGGAACTTCTTCCGTCCCGAACGCAACGAGAGCTTCGACATCCTCCCCGCGAGCCAGCGCGTCTCCGAAAACATGTGGTATGTCGGCACGGCCGACGCGGTCTACCAGAACATCGACATCATCGAATCCCACGCCTGCCGCTTCATCGTGGTTCTCGCCGGCGACCATATCTATAAAATGGATTACGAGGTGATGCTGCGCCAGCATGTCGACAGCGGCGCCGACGTTACCGTCGGCTGCCTGGAGATGCCGCGCCAGGAATCTTCCGGCTTCGGCATCATGCATATCGACGAGAACGGCTGGATCAAAGAATTCCTGGAAAAGCCGAAAGATCCGCCGCCGATGCCGGGCAAGCCGGACGTCTCGCTGGCCAGCATGGGCATCTACGTGTTCGACGCGAAATTCCTGTTCGAGGAGCTCAAGCGCGACGCCGAGGATCCGAACTCCAACCACGATTTCGGCAAGGACATCATCCCCTACCTCGTCAAGAACGGCCGCGCCATGGCGCACCAGTACTCGACCTCCTGCGTCCGCTCCGGCCGCGACCCCCGCGCCTATTGGCGCGACGTCGGCACGGTCGACGCCTATTGGGCCGCCAATATCGACCTCACCGACGTGGTCCCCGAACTCGATTTGTTCGACAGCGCCTGGCCGATCTGGTCGTACTCGGAGATCACACCGCCGGCAAAATTCGTCCACGACGAGGAGAGCCGGCGCGGCCAGGCCGTGAGCTCGCTGGTCTCGGGCGGTTGCATCATTTCCGGCGCCTCGCTGCGGCGCTCACTGCTGTTTACCGGCGTGCGCGTCAACTCCTACGCCAATGTCGAGAACGCCGTGATCATGCCCTACGTCAATGTCGGCCGCGGCGCGCGCCTGAAGAACGTCGTGATCGATCGCGGCGTCGAGATCCCGGAAGGGCTCGTCGTCGGCGAGGATCCCGAGTTGGACGCAAGACGCTTCCGCACCACCGAGCAGGGCATTTCGCTCATCACCCAGCCGATGCTCGACAGGCTCAATACATGACGCCTGTTCGCGTCCTCGCGGTCGCCTCTGAAGTCTATCCTATCGTCAAGACCGGCGGCCTCGCCGATGTCGCGGGCGCGCTGCCGATTGCGCTGAAGGCGCACGACGTCGAGATGCGCACCTTGATGCCGGGTTATCCCGACGTGATGCGGGTGCTGGGGGGAGCTGACGAAATCCGGCGCTGGCCGGATTATTTCGGCGGACCCGGACGTCTGCTCGCCGGCTCGCATGACGGACTCGATCTGTTCGTGCTCGACGTGCCGCATCTCTACGCACGGCCTGGCAACCCCTACGTGACGCCCGAAGGCGTCGACTGGGCGGACAATGGCGTGCGGTTTGCCGCGCTGTCGCGTATCGCGGCCGATATCGGCCACGGCCTCGTTCCCGCCTTCGTGCCCGACGTGGTGCATGCCCATGACTGGCAGGCCGGGCTCGCGCCGGCCTATCTGCATTACGACAACCGTCCGCGGCCCGCCACTGTGATGACCATCCACAACATGGCCTATCAGGGCAAGTTCGCGCCCGAGCTGATCGGTTCGATTGGCCTGCCCTGGCGCGCCTATGGCGTCAACGACCTCGAATATTTCGGCGGCATCAGTTTTTTGAAGGCGGGCCTGCAATTCGCTGATCGCATCACCACGGTCTCGCCGACCTATGCGCTGGAGATCCAGACCGACGAGGGCGGCATGGGGTTCGGCGGCCTGCTTCGCGCCCGCGCCAACGTGCTGAGCGGAATCCTCAACGGCATCGATGTATCCGTTTGGAATCCGCAAGAAGATCCGCACATCGCCTACCGCTTCGGCGCGGAGGACCTCACGTTCCGGGCCGCCAACAAGGCGGTGCTTCAGCAACAGTTCAATCTGGATTCCTCGGACGAAGCGCCATTGCTCGGCGTCATCAGCCGCCTGTCGTGGCAGAAGGGGCTCGATCTCCTGCTCGAAGCCATTCCGACCATTTTGCGCGAAGGCATGCAGCTCGCGCTGCTCGGCAGCGGCGACCGCGATCTGCAGGATCGCTATCAGGCCGTTGCGCGCGCGAACCCCGGCCGCATCGGGGTCGTGATCGGCTATGACGAGATCATGGCCCATCTGATCCAGGCCGGCTCGGACGCGCTCATCGTGCCCTCGCGGTTCGAGCCATGCGGCCTGACCCAGCTCTGCGCGCTGCGCTACGGCGCCGTGCCCATCGTTTCGCGCGTCGGCGGCCTCGAGGATACCATCGTCGATATCGGCGAGGCCGACAAATCGGGTCACGATGCCACCGGCTTCAAGTTCGCACCCGTCACCGCGGATGCCCTCGCTGGCACGCTGCGCAAGGCCAACATCGCCTTTCACGACAAGCTGACCTGGCGCCGGCTGCAACTGAGCGGCCTTGCGACCGACGTGTCCTGGCGCAACCGCGCCGGTGACTATGCCGCGCTCTATCGTGGCCTCATGACCGCGCGCGCCTGAGGAGACAGGCGTGTCGCTTTGAATAGCGTTCCTGCGGGCCCATCCTTCGAGACGCCCGTTCCGCGAGCTCCTCAGGATGAGGGCGGAGTACGCGGCAGCGATTTTGACAGCCCCGGTGCTGCTTGGCCTCATCCTGAGGAGGCGCGTAAGCGCCGTCTCGAAGGACGAGGCGCGCGCACAGGCTGTCGCCTGGATCGCCGTTCCAGACCCATCACCATCGTCGAATCAATGCTATAGAGCCGTCATGGACCCGTTCTTGATCAAGCTGATCGGCTTTGCCGCCGCGACCTGCACCACCGTGGCCTACGCGCCGCAAGCCATCAAAGTGTGGAAGACCCGCTCCACCGGCGATATTTCGCTCGGCATGTTCCTGGTCATGGTGCTGGGGCTGGCGCTCTGGCTCGTCTACGGCCTGCTGTCGGGCGATGCGCCCCTCGTCGCCGCCAACGCCGTCACCATGGTGCTCGCCGGCGGCATCCTGTTCATGAAGCTGAAATACGGATGAGCTCGGAGCTGCGTAGGGCGGATTAGCCGAAGGCGTACTCCGCCGCCTTCACTGCCGCCGATGGTGGATTACGCTTAGCTAATCCACCCTACGATTCATCCGAACACGTACGACGCCATCGCGACATTCGCGACCTCGTCGACGAAGACGCGCTTGCCCACGTCGCTGCCGGCGGCGCCGGCGGCCACCATCAGCGGCAGCAGATGGTCCTCGCGCGGATGGGCCAGGCGCGCGCTCGGTGCGTTCTCCCAGTCAACCAGCATCGCATTGCGGCGCGCCGCATCCTTGTGGCTGATCGCCTCGTTCAGATAGGCCTCGAAATCATACGAGACCGGCTTCGACTCCGCGCGGCCGAACCCGCGCATGTTGTGATAGGTCAGCCCGCTGCCGACGATCAGAATGCCTTCGTCCCGCAGTGAAGTAATCGCCTGCCCCACCCTGATGTGCTCGGCCGGATCGTAACTCGATCTCAGCGACAGCAGCACGATCGGCATGTCGGCGTTCGGATACATCAGCCCGAGCGGCACGAAGGTGCCGTGATCGAACCCCTGGTTGGGATCCTCCCGGCAATCGACGCCCGCGCGAATGAGCAGCGCCTTCACCTCGGCGGCGAGCTCGGGCCGCCCCGGCGCGGGATATTTGAGGTGATAGGTGTGCTCGGGGAAACCGTGATAGTCGTACACCATCGGCGGATGCGCCGAGGTGGACACGGTGAAGGCGTCAGCCTCCCAATGTCCTGTGATGACGAGCACGGCCTTGGGCTTCTCCGGCAAGAGCTGCGGCAGCCGGCCGAACGCCTCGGCGGTCTTCGCATATTGCACCCGCCTGTCTTCCATGAAGGGCCAGGGACCGCCGCCATGCGACAGGAAGAAGGTCGGAAATCGCACCATGGGCGAAGGCTCGTTTCATTGGCGACATGCGCGTGCGAGCTGCCCGCGCGATCGGCCGTGAGCATAGGCAAACCGGTATGGTTAGCAAGACGTTAACGATTTTCCGCCCAGAATCCTCGGCGTAGCCGAAGGAGTCGGCCAGCAGCCAGGGACGTGAAATGAAGAAGTTTGCGTTGGGGGACGTCGTCAACAGTGACAAGGGCCGCCGCGGCGTCGTGCGCGCCGCCTACAGGTCGAAGGAAGGCCAGCAGTTCTACGCCGTCGAGAAAGACGGTGCGATGGATTATCTGGAGGAAGACCGGCTGAGCCCGGCGCCGCGGGTCGAGCTCGCGGCTTAAGTCCAACTCAACCTGCCCTAACGCCCGAACCGGTCGAGGCGCTCCGACCAGGGGTCGTCTCCGCTCGCGATGCGATCGTTCGCGATCAGCAGCAGGCGATCGCTGCCTGCAGCCGCGTCCCAATGGGGCAGGTCCGGACTGTTGGGATCGCCGCTCCTGGCGAAATTGATCCAGTAGGCGCGCATGCGATTTGCGACCTCGCGATCGGCTCGTGACAGGATGCCCGCACCTGGCATGCCTTCGACGCCGAAGATGAACTGCAATTCTCGCCCGTGACCGCCCTCGGCGTTTGCGCGCCGTGCCTCCGGCACATAGGCAAAGCGATATCGAAAGCTCGGCGCACCGCTTGCGGCATGCAGGCGCGCCAGCAATCTTACCGGCTCGGAGAACACCCTGTCGGTGTAGAACCTTGCCGCGCGGCCGGAAGGTCTGGCGAGGTCCGGATAGAGCCTGCGCAGCTCATCGCTGGTGGTGCCTGACGATGCCAGCTCTTCCCGGATATCCAGCTCGCCGTCGAAACCGGTCTCGTCGTCGTTCGAGCCGATGATCAGGGGAATGCGGCTCTCATGTCCGGCCGCGAAGCCCGCGGCGACCTCCTCGCTCACCAGACGTCCATCGATCGTCGGCCCGAAGCTGCGCGGCGATTTTTCCAACAGATGCTTTTCGACGGCAAGCAGGCGCTGCGGTTCGGTTGTGCGTAAGTCGGCCTGTCGCCCCAGCGCCGCCACGAATTGCCGGCCCACAATCTCGGCCTCTTGTGCCGAACGCAGGCGCGCACGGCCGGGGATCGATTGCAGAATGGCTTTCCGGAAGAGATCGCGCGATTGCTCAGACAGCATCAGCAGCGCGATCGAGGTCGCGCCTGCGCCACTGCCGAACAAGGTGACGTTGGTGGGATCGCCGCCGAAGGCCGCGATGTTGTCGTGCACCCAATGCAGCGCCGCGATCTGGTCCATCAGGCCGTAATTGCCGGAGCCATCTTCCGACAGCGCGGGATCGCTGAGCCAGCCGAACGCGCCGAGGCGAAAATTCACTGTCACCACGATGAGGCCGGCCTGCGCGAGCCTGGCACCGTCGAACAGCGGATCGTTCGCGGTGCCGCTGACGAAAGCACCGTCGTGGATGAACATCATCACCGGCAGCGGGCCGTCGACCCCGAACGGCCGGAACACGTTCAGCGTCAGGCAATCCTCGCTTGATCCCGGCAGCGACGGCTGAAGACACGGCGCGCCATACGCATAGGCGGTGCGCATCTCCGAACTCTCGGGCGCGGCCTGCGGCGGACGCCAGCGCAGCGGCCCGATCGGCGCGGCCGCATAAGCCAGCCCCTTGAACGAGGCTACTTCGCCTTCGACGGCGCCAAGCATCTGTCCTTCGCGCGTCAGCGCAAATGGAAACTGGCCGACCGGCTGGGCCACGGCCGGGCCGGCGCAACAGAGGACCAGAGACGTCGCAAACAGCGCGAACACGGACCGCATCTTCGGAGCATCTCGATGCGCGGAAGGATTTGAGCAGGTTATGTCCGTGGCCCGCTGCGAGGCAAGCGCTGCGGCTGCGCCTAGCTCCGCTTGGCGGCAAGCTCCGCCAGTGCGTGGCGTGCGATGATGCCGAGCTCACCGAGCGTGGTGTGACCGGACCGCGCCGCCTCGATCAGCCGCTCGGCGATGAACCTGCGGCTGTCGTGATCACCGCCGTGCGGCAGTTGGCGGCACGTCTCCTCCAGGACAACGTCCATGTTCGCTTTGGTCCGCTCACTCAACTCTGTCATGACGCCCTGAGAACGCGTGGCTTGTAGCCGCAAGCATACACAGACGGATCGTACATGATTAGCCCGGGTAATCACGGCCATTGTGCATCGCGATGCGTGCATTGAAGCAACGTTCGCGCAGCCACGATGACGCCGCAAACGGCCACCGAAGATTGCACTTGTTCTGATGACAAGCCGAACCTGCAGCGATAGCCTGCCGGCAAAACAAAACACACGGGAGGAAATGCCATGCCTGATGCAATGGTTGCTGCACGTGCCTCTGTCGCGGGGCGCGGAACCAGTCAGCAGGTCGATGTCGCCGTGGTCGGTGCCGGATTTGCCGGCCTCTATCTTCTCCACCGGCTGCGCAAGGCCGGCCTCACGGCGGTAGGCCTCGAAGAAGCCGGCGATGTCGGCGGCACCTGGTACTGGAACCGATATCCCGGCGCGCGCTGCGACATCCAGACCATCGACTACAGCTACACCTTCGATCCCGACCTCGAGACCGCCTGGACCTGGTCGGAGAAATACGCGACCCAGCCCGAAATCCTGCGCTATCTCGGCTTCGTCGCCGACCGCTACGATCTCAGGCCTGACATCCGCTTCAAGACCAAGGTCACCGAAGCGAAATGGGACGAGGCGACCGAACGCTGGCAGCTGACCACCGACAATGGCGCGCCGGTCTCCTGCCGCCATTACATCATGGCCACCGGCTGCCTCTCGGCGCCGAAGCCGCCGGAGATCGACGGCGTAAAGGACTTCAAGCGCGAGGTCTATTTCACCGGACGCTGGCCGCATGACGGCGTCAATCTCGCGGGAAAACGCGTCGCGGTAATCGGCACGGGATCGTCGGCCATTCAGTCGATCCCGCTGATCGCCGAGCAGGCCGCACACCTGACCGTGTTCCAGCGCACGCCGAATTTCGCATTGCCGGCCCATAACGGCCCTGCGCCTTCCGATCGCATGAGCCTGCTGCAAGGCGATCGCGCGGCCTATCGCGAGCAGGCGCGCCAGTCCATGGCCGGCGTGCCCTATCCGCAGCAGACGGTCGTGAGCTGGCAATTGAGCGATGCCGAACGTCGTGAGCGGTTCGAACGCGCCTGGGCGGCTGGCGACCTCATCCACATCCTGACCCAGCTCTGGGCCGACCAGGCGGTGGACATCGACGGCAACAAGATCGTCCAGGACCTGATCCGCGAGAAGATCCGCGCTGCCGTCATAGACCCCGAGACCGCCGCGGCGCTGGTCCCAGACGATCACCCGTTCGGCGCCAAACGCCCCTGCCTCGATACCAACTATTACGCGACCTACAACCGGCCGAACGTCACGCTGGTCAATCTGCGCCAGGAGCCGATCAAGGCGATCACCGCCAGTGGGATTACCACGGCCAAGCGCAGCATCGACGTGGACGTGATCGTGTTCGCGACGGGCTTCGACGCCATGACCGGCGCGATCCGCGCCGTGCATCCGATCACCGGACGTGGCGGCAAGTCGCTCACCGACGTCTGGGCGCAGGGGCCGCAGACCTATCTCGGGCTCACCGTCGCAGGCTTTCCGAACTTCTTCATGATCACCGGACCCGGCAGCCCGTCGGTGCTGTCGAACATGGCGGTGTCGATCGAGCAGCATGTCGACTGGGTCGTCGACCGCCTCGCAGCATTGCGCGACGCCGGGTTCACCACGATCGAGCCGACGGAGACGGCGCAGGCCGGCTGGAACAGGCACATGGCCGACTGCTCGATGGTGACGCTGCACCGGCTCGCCAACACCTGGTACACGGGCGCCAACGTGCCCGGCAAGGTGCAGGGCCTGATGCCCTATACCGGCGGCGTCGGTCCCTATCGCAGCATCTGCGACGAGGTGGTCAGCCGCGGCATGCTCGGCTTCAAGCTGACCGGTCCCAACGTCGCCGCGCAATGCAATGACGGCGAGGTGGTGCGCCTCCAGCCCGATGTGCGGCTGGTGCTCAACCTGCTGGCATCGCTCAACCTGCCGCCGATCGAGTCGATGGGTGCGGAAGGCGCCTGCGCCTTCGTCAATGAGTTCAACAAGGGCCGTCCCGCTGGACGGCCGATCGGCGAGATCGTCGACGGCACGCTGCCCGGCGCCGACGGTCCCTTGCCTTATCGGGTCTACAAGCCGGCAACATCAGGGCCGCATCCCGTGGTGGTCTATTTCCACGGCGGCGGCTGGGTGCTCGGCGACGAGCAGTCGGACGAGCCGTTCTGCCGCGACATGGTGCGGCGAACCGGCATGATGCTCGTCAGCGTCGGCTATCGTCATGCGCCCGAGCATCGTTTCCCGACCGCGGCCGAAGACGGCTATGCGGCGACGCGCTGGATTGCCGAGCACGCCGCCGAGCTCGGCGGCAGGCCGGGCCCGGTGCTGGTCGCGGGCTGGAGTGCCGGCGGCAACATCGCCGCCGTCACCTGCCAGCTTGCACGCGATCGCGGCGGCCCTGAGATCGCGGGCCAGCTCCTGATCTGCCCGGTCACCGACTGCAGCTTCGACCGCCCCTCCTACAACGACAATGCGACCGGCTATTTCCTGACCCGTTCGCTGATGTACTGGTTCTGGGACCTCTATTGCTCGCCGGCCGACCGCACCGATCCGCGCGTCTCGCCGCTCCGCGGCAAGGTCGCAGGACTGCCGCCGGCCTTCGTCGTCACCTGCGAATTCGATCCGCTGCGCGACGAAGGCATCGCCTATGCCGAGGCGATGGCAGCCGCCGGCGTCCCGGTCGAGCAGCTCAAGGCGCCCGGTCATTTCCATTCGTCCTTCACGATGGTGGACGTGATCATCACCGGCGCGCCGGGCCGGGTGCAGATGGCCGAGGCCTTGCGGCGGTTCGCCGGGCTGCCGCCCGAAGTTGGTCGCGGCGATGAGACCAGCCACGGCCGCACCAATCCCGGACAGAGGATCGCGGCGGCCGCGAGCTGAAAGCGAACAATTGGCCGGGAACTATTTCCCGGTCATGGCGTTTGGTGCTGTGGCATTGAGATGCAGTAATCGGTGTAGGCCCCGGTACGCACGATCGTGTGCCGGGGTTCTTTTTGCGTGAGGCGGGACGATGGGGGATGTGATTGCGGATTCAAAGGTCGATTTTGGTGTCCTTGCGGTGCTGCATAAATGGCCATCGCTTGCGAACCAGCGACGGTCGGACCGAGCGTCCTACCAGGTGATCGAGGGCACGCTCGACGAATGCATCTCGGCGTTCATGGCGAAACCGGCGGCGACCAGGCATCTCTATGAGATCCGCACGATCGCGCAGCCGCCGCTGGTCACCGACATCCTCTCGCCCGAGCACATCACGGAGCTGGCGCGGCTGAGAGAATTTCTCTGATCCCCGCAGAAGCACCGGCTGAGCGCAGGAACCTTCTTCCGGTTTTTCCCGTTGATGGTGATCGGAGACGAAGGCGTGAGTGCCTCACATGCTTGAAGCCGGCGTGCCAGCCCCGGTCGTGCCCTATGGCGCAGACCAGACCCTGTTCGTGGTGATCGATCGCCTCGACAAGGCGACCGAAATCCCTATCGAGCGAAGCGATCTCGACGCCACGATCGGCGAGCTTGTCGCCGGCTGCTTCAACGACCCCGTCAGGGTCATCTCGTTCAACACGCTCGAGCACTGGATGAAGGATATCTCGACCGAGGTCGCCGGCGAGATTCGGGCGCGCTGTGACATCGATGGCGTGACGCTACCCGATTATCTCAGCGACTTCGTCGAGAGCCACAGCTGAGCGTGCATGGGATGATGAAAATCAGGCGCGCCGGTACTTGCCGGCGATGACCTCGATCTCGCGGCGGCGTTCGCCTGCGAAGGTCAGGAGCTTTTCGATCGTCAACGTATCCGTGATCCGCTTGGCCAGCCGCTCGGCGCGTGCGGCCTGATCTTCGAGATACTGGATCGTGTTCAAACGTCGCTCCCAAGAGTGCGATTTGGAGTCCCGAATTGCTCGGGTATCCATCGTGGCTGGAGGCGGCTAACAGCCGGTTAAGCACAGCGTTTCGGATCGATGCAGCTGGAAATTATCGCACCACATCGAGCCGGACATTGGTGACACCCTTGTCGACCATGCCGAGCGCCTCGGCCGCGGAGGGAGAGATGTCGACCACGCGTCCGCGAACATACGGACCGCGATCGTTGATCCTGACGGTCACGAAACGGCCGGATGAGACGTCGGTGACGCGCAGCTTGGTGCCGAACGGCAGGCTGGGATGGGCCGCGGTCAATTCGTTCTTGTCGAACCTCTCGCCGCTCGCCGTCTCCGTATCCGAATAGAAGCTGGCGATGCCGTGCGAGACGCTTTGCTTTGCGTCACCGTCAGGGACGCGCGCTCGGCTGATCGGACGCGGATGCAGCGCCGCCACCCTGTGCGGTCGTTCGACAGCGGCTTGGCGGTGGGTGCCTAGATCGGCCTTCTGGCGGCCGACCGGCGACTGCGCACACGCCGCAAGCGACGCCGCACCGATGATGGCGAGCAGGATCCGGCACAGGCTTGCCGGCGAGATCCGGGCAGTTTCGGCACGTGCAAAGCAAGACATGATGCGCCCTCCGAATGGCCCCGAGTTTCGGCGGGCAATGAGGGCAGAACCTTGTCGGAACGAAAGCGCGCCTGCGGCCGCAGCCGTTTCGGTTTAGCTGTGGCGATTCCACCACACTGGCTTGTCCTGAATCGAGACAGATTCTTTCGCGAGCACCTCTCTCACTCCCTCTCCCCCGTTTTTGCGGGGAGAGGGAGTGGTGAGGAGCCGCCTCCGCGAGTCCGGCTTGAATGTAAGCGCTAGTACTGCGGCTCGTACATCTGCGACTGAACCAGTCCCTTCACGTCATTGGGCGCGGGGCCGTCCGCGAGCCCGCGCTGAAAAGCGACATCGGCAACGGCGGCGGCGATGCGGACCGAGACCTCGCGGATGCGCGGCAGCGCCGGGTAAAGGCTGCCCTGCGCAAGATCGTCCTTGCCGACGCAATTGGCGAGCGTATGGGCGGCCGCCATGAACATCTCGTCCGTCACCAGCCGCGAGCGGCTGGCGATGACGCCGAGACCGACGCCCGGGAAGATGTAGGAATTGTTGCCCTGGCGCGGCACGAAGGTGCGGCCGTTGAGCTTGACCGGGTCATACGGACTGCCGCAGGCAAACAGCGCGCGGCCCCCGGTGTAGCGGTAGGCGTCCTCCGCCGAACATTCGGCCTTCGAGGTCGGATTGGAGAGCGCGAACACGATCGGCTGTTCGTTGAGCTCGGCCATCGCCTTGAGCACGTCGGGCGTGAAGGCGCCGCCGACCGCGGCAACGCCGATGATCGCCGTCGGCTTCAGCGTCCTGATCGCGGTAAGGAAGTCGGCGATCGGCGCCTGGTCGGCATGGGCGTAACGAAGCTTGTGACCGGACAGGCCTTCACGGCCGCCGACGACGAGGCCGCGGGAATCCACCAGCCAGTTGCGGCGGAGCGCCTCGGCTTCAGAGGCACCTTCCGCCATCATGGCGGACGTCACGAGATCGGCGATGCCGGTCGCGGCCTCGCCCGCGCCGAGGAACAGGATTCGCTGATCCTTCAGCTTGCCGCCATTGACGCGCAGGGCCGAAAAAAGGCCGGCGAGCGCCACCGCAGCCGTGCCCTGGATGTCGTCGTTGAAGACGCAGGCCTCATCGCGGTATTTGTGCAGCAGCTTGAACGCCGAATGATTGGCGAAATCCTCGAACTGGATCAACACACCGGGAAAGGTCTTCCGCGCGGCGACCATGAACTCGTCGACGAAGCTGTCATAGGCCTCGCCCGTGAGCCGCCGCTCGCGCAAGCCGAGATAATACGGGTCTTTCAGCAGCTCTTCGTTGTTGGTGCCGACGTCGAGCACGATCGGCAGGCACGTTTCGGGATGCACGCCGGCACAGGCCGAATAAAGCGAGAGTTTTCCGACCGGAATGCCCATGCCATTGGCGCCGAGATCGCCGAGGCCGAGGATGCGCTCGCCATCGGTGACGACGATCAGCTTGGCCGGATAGGGCCAGTTCTTCAGGATCTCGCCGATCTGGCCGCGATCGCGCGAGGAGATGAACATGCCGCGTGGGCGCTGGAAGATCAGGCCGTATTTCTGGCAGGCGAGCCCGACCGTCGGCGTGTAGATGATCGGCTGGATCTCGTCGATATTGTCGACGACGACGCGGAAGAACAGCGCCTCGTTGCGATCATGCAACGCATTCAGCGCGACATATTTTTCGAGATCGGTCGGCAGCGTGCGCAGATTGACGAGCACCCGCTCGACCTGGGTCTCCATCGTCAGCACGCAAGGCGGCAGCAAGCCGCGCAGGCCGAGCGCATCGCGCTCCTGCGCGGTGAAGGCGGTGCCCTTGTTGAGCAGGGGATCGCGCAGCAGCGCCATGCCGTGCACGGAATCGGACGATGTCGAATGGGCGCTGACCCGAGCCGGTCTATTCACGAATTCCCCCAGGGAGTTTCTTATTGAAGGGCGGTCATTGTCGGCCAGCGCTCACCCGAGATCAAGGACGCAGAAGCCTGCGGCAAGGATCGTGATCCCGCACCGCAGCGAGGTTTCGTGAGAGGCAAAGGTTAACGCCGCAAGGCTGGCGCTCCTCGGCATGAGGGGGCCGCCTAGGACGTGTACTCACAAACGCCAAGGCAAAGCTAAGGTATCACCTGGAGCGCGATCGGCGACGTGTGACCCCGTAGCCGACTTGCGCAATCTCGTTCACCGTGCCGCTCTCGCCTTCATCAACACGAAGAGGTGGGAGCCTGCGGCAATTACCGAGAAAATGACTATGCCCAGCTCGAAACCGTGCACACGTTGCGGCGCGTATGTGGAAGCCAGCCAAATAAACAGCCGAACAGCCGCCATGAAGGCGATCATTCCCCACATCACCATCCATTTTGGGGCGTACCACGTCGGCTCGCCGTTACGGCCCCACTGCATTGCAACCCGTTCGCGCTTGATACGAGGTCCAAAGTAAAGGTTGAACGTGAGGACTAGCGCGCTAGCCAGGCCAAAAACGTAATCTGCGGGCAACATGGTTTGCGCTTCCCGGAAACATGGCAAACTTTGCGCGAGACGCATTGGCAATCTGTGCTTGTCTCCGTGGATACGCTCGCGTCTCCTGTCGATATGGTTGCCGGCAGGTTGACCCGTCACCTGAGCCAAGGCGGCCCGCTTTGATGAGTACACGCGCTAGGTGACAGCGCTACTCCGCCTTGATGTCGGCGGCCTTCACGATCGGCCACCATTTCTCGGTCTCGGCCTTCTGGAAGGCTCCGAGCGCTGCGGGCGTTTGCTGATCGGGCGGAGGAATCTCCTGCCCCAATTCGCCGAACCGCTGCTTGACGGAAGCGTCGGCGAGCACGGCGACGATGGCCGCGTTGAGTTTTGCGACGATCTCCTTCGGCGTGTTCTTCGGTGCCCAGATGCCGTGCCAATAGGAGATGTAGAGGCCGGGCAGCCCCGCCTCGTCGACAGTCGGGATATCGGGCGCGGAGGCGAGCCGCGTCGGCGACGTCACCGCGAACGCCTTGATCGCACCGTTCTTGTAGTGCGGCAGCGAGTTCGAGGCCTGATCGAACATGATGTCGATCTGCCCGGCCACGAGGTCGATCATGGCGGGCCCCGCGCCGCGATAGGGCACGAACTGGAAGTCGGTGCCGGTTCTCTCCTTGAAGAAGACACCGGCGACGTGCGCTCCCGTGCCGGCGCCGGCGGTACCGGCAGTCACCTTGCCGGGATTGGCCTTCAGCCACGCGATCATCTCTTTCAGAGTGTTGGCCTCGAGCGACTTCCGGCCGACGATGAGCTGCGTGCCCATCGCGATCGTCGCGACCGGTTCGAAGTCGGCGATCACGTCATAGGGCAGCTTGAAGATGGCGCCGTTGAGCACATGCGTGCCCCAATGGCCGATCGTGATCGTGGTGCCGTCAGGCGTTGCGCGCGCGACGCGGGCGCCGGCGATGCTGCCGGACGCGCCCGCCACGTTTTCAACGACGATTGTCGCGTGCAATTCGGCGGCGATGCGTTCGGACAGGATCCGCGCCAGCGTGTCGGTCGGGCCGCCCGCCGCGAACGGCACCACGAGGGTGATGGGGCGGGACGGAAACGGCTGGGCGCTCGCAGGAGCAGTCCACGCCGCACATCCGAGCAACGCACAAATGGCGATCACATAATCGCGCAGTCCAGCCCACCGCCCCCGCATCAGTCTCTCCCACCCTTTTGTCGCCCGCATGTTGTCAGGGGGCTGGAGCCGGAGTGAACGCTGCCGGACGGATGGAGGCAAGCCGGAAATGATGCCGGACCGCTTAGGACATGTACTCATAAACCCGCGCTGCACTTCGTGTGAGGTCCGCTCTGCCTCCGATACCGGCCGTGTTGGGGCACCTCATCCTAGGTCCGAGTTGGGCCAGAAGCGGACTCATGCATCGCAGCAAATCGCGCCCTATAGATCAGCCCATCGGCGCGGACGTGCGCGGGCTCATTCGGGCAACCCCGCTTTCCGAAGACCCTCAATTAGTAGCTTCGCGTTTGATTGCCCGCCGCGAGCGATCCGCGAAGTAATTGTAAAGGAAGGATCGACCTCAAGCACACGCGCAGCCGCCTCACGGGCCTCGGCATCGCGTCCGAGATGAGCGAAAGCGGATGCGAGACAGTGGTAAGCTGCCGGAAAGTGGGGGTTCAGACGTTGGGCTTTCTTCCCTCCGACGATCGCCTCGTCAAAACGACCAAGCTCGATAAAGGCCAACCCCATCCCAGCAAAGGTTGTGTGTAGCCGCGGGTCGACCGGGCTCATGCGCATGGCACGTTCAAAGCTTCGGACCGCTTCCTCCGGCAGCCCCGCATAGTTATATACCCAGCCTCTGCAGTTCCATGTGTCCCATGAATTTGGGTTGAGCGCGACCGCCCGGTCAGCCATTTCGATCGCACTTTCAATATCGCCGACCATGTACGCTGAGATTAAAGCAGCCGTTGCTAATGTAAATGGATTACTATCGTCGAGGCTCAATGCCAAGCGAGAAAGCCGAACTGACTCCTTCCTGTCGAATTGAGGATCGGTAGCAAAGCCTAAGATGACGTTGACCATGTGCCAGATGCCTGCCATAGCCGCGACTAAGCCGTACCGAGGGTCTAGCTCCAAAGCGCGATGAGCCAGCCTTATCGCCTCGGCCAACCCTTCGCGGGTCGTTAGGCTAGACTGCTGCAGAGCGCGGAGATAAAAATCATATGCGGTGAGGTTCTCCGGTCGCCGTCGCGTCGCCATCTCAATTTCTGCTTGAAACAATTTTGGCTGAATGGTTGAGACAACGGCGACCGTGACTTCGTCCTGGAGAGCAAAAACGTCTGTCAGGTCACGCTCGAACCTGTCCGCCCAGATGTGCGCGCCCGTCACCGCATCAATCAACTGCCCTGTGATGCGCACCTTCCCCGACGCTTTGCGTACAGCCCCCTCAAGGACATAGCGTACGCCAAGCCTGCGTCCGACCTCCTTCACATCGACGGCTTTGGCTTTGAACGCGAAGCTCGAATTGCGAGCGATCACGAACAACCCTTTGAAACGAGAAAGCGCCGTGATGATTTCTTCAACCATCCCATCAGCAAAATACTCCTGCTCGGGATCGCCGCTCATGTTCTCGAACGGAAGCACAGCGATGGAGGGCTTGTCGGGAACCGCAAGAGCACCCTCGGGCACATCGCCGGGACTTGGGCCCGCAGCTTCTCGCGACTCGCGCACCTGTCCGACGAAACGGAATCCCTTGCGCGGCAACGTCTTGATCAGGCGTTGTTCCTCCCCGGAATCGCCGATTGCGCTTCGGGCAACATTCAGCCGCGTCGTCAGTGCTGCATCCGAAACGCTGCGCCCATTCCAAACGGTATTGATGAGGTCGTCTTTACTGACGACGCGCTCCCTGTTGCGGATCAGGTAATCGAGCAGATCGAATACCTGTGGCGCGACTGGGATGAGGTCTGCCCCGCGATGCAGCTCGCGCCGGTCGGTGTCGAATGCGTATTCCTCGAAAAGATAGCGCAAGCTGCCAACTCCTCGTGAGGCCTCCGATCATTCGGCCACTCGGACGGCTCGGAACGCAAAGAGTATGCCGCCGGTGAGGAAAATGTAAGCCGAATGTCAAGCGCGCCCTCCCATGCCTTGGCACCCTCGTCTGGGTAGAACAACCAGAGAAGGTACCCCGATGAGCACGACCTACGGTGCAACAGGGTTGGGACAGATGGCAGCTTTGGCCTACGGCGTCTCCAACCTTTTCAAGAGATGTTGGGATGCTTTTCAAGAACGGCGCGAACGCCATAGGTTACGAGCCACGTTGTCAGACCTCAGTGACAGGGAGCTAATGGATATCGGCACAACGCGCGGCGAGATCGACTACGTCGCTTCGAACCGAGGTATCGACCCGCGAGGCATCCGATCCGCCGAATGGGTGCGATATCTGCCAACGTTCGACGGCCAAATCGGGCCCATCGACTTCCGATAAGGGTCAAAGTGCGAAGAATTCACCCCGAGCAAATCTGGTCCGACATGCCTCACTAAGCGGGACCCAGTCGAGGTGTGCCGGTACTTCGCTAACGGGCCAATCGCAGACATTGCGCCTCGCGCTCGATCACCCCGTTTGCACAAGTGAACCGGCTTACTCTGGCAATCCGGCTTTCCTTAGCCCTTCTTCATATCCGTCGATGAGGCACCAGGTGCCGTATGATTGACACGCGCAGCGTGGGATGAACTCGCCGGAGCCGAGCTATTGCCTTGCGTGCCTCTTCCATGCGGCCGGCCATCGCGTTGCTCGCGGCGGCCACGCGCAATCCAGCCGGAAACTCCGGATTGTATTGCAACGCCAGTGCCGCCCACGACGCCGCCTCGTCATACCGGCCTAGCAGGAAATGCGCATACGCGGTCCCGGTTCGCATGCCCGCCATCCTCGAATCCAATGGGTTCAGACGCATGGCGCGCGCGAAACATTTGACCGCCGGCACCGGCTCGCCGAGCCAATTTTTCACCCAACCGCTGAAGTGCCATGCCTCAGCCAAATTGACATTCAGCAAAAGTGCACGGTCGATCAGGGCGGCCCCTTGCTCGAAATCGCCAACGATATAGGCGCAAGCCCATCCGCTCGCACTGAGCGCGATCGCGTCATCTTTGCCCAACTCGACCGCGCGTTTGACGAGTCGTTTTACTTCGTCAATCTCTTCCGTCGTGCCTGAGAACCAGCCAATGCCCTTACTATATGCGTAGCAAGAGGCAGCACGGCCATACGCGGCCGCAAAATTCGGATCGAGTTCAGTCGCGGTGTTGAATAGACGCAATGCGTCCTCAATCGCCTGCCGGCTGTGGTCAATTTGATAGTGTCTAGCCAATCCGCGCAAATAGACAGTATACGCGTCGAGACTTTCCGTTGGCTTACGCTTGGCGCGCTCGATCTCCGCTTTTTCCACGGTCGGTGCGATCGCTCCAACCACGCTCTCAGTCACTTGATCCTGCAGATCGAAGACGTTGCCGAGCTCACCCTCAAACCGGTCGGCCCAAAGATGAGCCCCGGTGGCGGCGTCGACAAGCTGTCCCGTGATGCGAATACGGTCCAAAGCTTTGCGGACGCTGCCTTCTAGGATGTAGCGCACCCCAAGTTCGCGCCCGATCTGCTTCGCGTTGACGGCGCGCCCTTTGTACGTGAAACTCGAGTTGCGTGCGATGACGAATAGAGCCTTGAACCGAGACAGCGCAGTGATGATGTCCTCGGCCATTCCATCAGCAAAGTAGTCCTGTTCCGGATCGGAGCTCAGGTTGACAAAAGGGAGAACGGCCACAGAGGCTTTCTCGGGGAGCGAGAGATCTGGTGCCTGCCCCTGCACAGCAGCATCGCCTATTGCCTCGTCTGTCGTTTCACGCACTGTTCCGACGAAACGGAAGCCTTTGCGCGGCAGTGTCTTGATCAATCGCTGTTCTTCACCGGAATCGCCAATGGCAGTGCGGACAGCATTAAGGCGCGTCGTGAGCGCGGCTTCGGACACGCTCCGCCCGCTCCAAATGGCGTTGATGAGATCGTCCTTGCTGACGACGCGCTCCCTGTTGCGGATAAGGTAGTCGAGTAGATCGAAGACCTGTGGAGCGACAGGGACGACGTTCGCCCCGCGATGTAGCTCGCGCCGCTCGGTGTCAAATGCGTATTCCTCAAAGAGATAACGCAAGCTGCCAATCCCTTAGGCTGCCGCCGGTCACAGATTCAGTGCCGAGCCTAAGGATAAGCTGCCGGTAAGGAAAAAGTAAGCGGAACGTCAAGCTTAACCTCTCATGCCTTGGCCGAGGCATCGATCCGCCGGATGAACACCTGAAGCCTGCTACCAACAGGGATTGGAGCGCAGGCGAACACGACTAGATGCAACATTGGGACAAGCCGACTTCTGGTATGGGTCACGAGCCGCCGATCACACGCAAGGTGGGAGACTTCCGCTTTGGATTGGTAAGCCGATGTTTATGGGCACGCCCTATCCTGCCGCTCGCCTTGGCGTCAGATGAGCGGCGCCATCAGTCGGCGGCGCGATGTGCATCAGGATGGTCTGGGTGGCGGATGCGACCTCGATGCCGTTGTGCTGGAAACGCTGCTTCATGCGGCGGTTGAATTCGCGCTGCACCGGCCAGCGGCCGGCCTCGGTGCAACGGATCTGGCCGACGATCGACACCATGGCGCCGTCGACCTTGTCGATGCCCCAGAGATCGAGATCGCCGCGGATCAGGCTGCGGAATTCGACCTCGCGGCGCATCTCGTCGACGATGTCCTTGAGGATCTGACCAGCGCGATCGGTATCCTCCTTGTAGGCGACGTTGACGCTGACGGACGCATTGCCAGCGCCACGGCTGGCATTGGTGATGGTGGTGACCGCGCTGAACGGCACGATGTGCACGGCACCGTCGCCAGCCCGGAGCCTGATCGTGCGGATCGAGACGTTCTCGACCACGCCCGAGAGCCCGGACACGCTGACGCTGTCGCCGACCTGCACGGTGTTCTCCAGCAGCAGGAATAGGCCGGTGATGAGGTCCTGCACCAGTTTTTGCGAACCGAAACCGATGGCGATGCCGACGATGCCGGCGCCCGCCAGCAGCGGCGCGACGTTGACGCCAATCTCGCTGAGCGCCGTGAGGCCGACGACGGTGGCGATCACGCACAGCAAGGCCGTCCGCAGCATCGGCTGAAAAGTCCGCAGCCGCGCGGCGCGGGCATAGTGCCCGTCCCGCGACAGCGAATTGATCTGGCGGTCCAGCAGCGCGTTGCTGGCTTCCCAGATCGCAGCTGCAATGAATACGGCAAGTCCGATCGTCACCACCGCCGAGATCAGCCGGCCGCCGATCTGGCCGCCATAGAACCAGACGATGGCATCGACGCCCCAGACTTCGAGCACGGCCACCAGGCCGATGAAGGCGATGACGCCAGATACGATCTTGCGCAGCAGCGGCAGATAGCGGTTGGCGCGGATCTCGAGGCCCGGAAAGCGCTGGAGGATCTCCGGCTTGATGCGGAAGCCGCGGTCGATCAGGCCCAGCGTCAGCATGATGGCAACGCGCGTGATCAGCGCCACCGCGATGGTGCCGACGAAATATTGCAGCAGCAACGAATAGCCGTTGCGAATGTTCAGCGCCCACACGGCCCACAGCGCCAGGTCGAGCGCGATGGCAAGATAGTGCCAGCCGCCCGCGATGCGGTTGCGCAGTCCCGCCGCGATCCCCTGCCGGTCGGCCGGCGCGCGGATGGCTTCGGCGACCTGGCGGCGGCATTGCAGGATGATGACGACGACGAAGAGATGAACGACCAGCATCACCATGCGCAAGAGCGCGGCATAGCCGGCGCGATGCAGGCCGAGCAGCAGCGCAACGTTGGCAACGGCGATGCCGGAGACGGCGACACCGACGATGCGGCGCGCCCAGATCTCGATATAGGCGGCGGTTTCGGCCTTGACCGGAAACAAGCCGAACGGTCCCGCCAGCACACGGACCACACAGATGAGCCCGCGCGAGAACGCATAGGCGTTGACGACCGCGAGGATTACGAGGCGGACGGTGGTGGACTCGCCGATCTCGGTGCCGAGCAGCGCCGTGGCGACGCCGACAAAGACCAACACGGGAAGCAGTTCGAGCAGAAAGCGTCCCAGCACGAGGGGCAGCCGCAGCATGATCTGCCAGGCCCGCGCCAGGCTGTGGCGGCGCCTATACAGTTCGGGCGCGGGGGTGACATCGGCCACCGACGACGGCGGATCGGCAATGGGCAACACCTGCACCGGCAGGCGCGCCGTTTGCGGCATGCGCCCTTCCAGGAACACGACGGGGCGCCGGATCAGACGGAACATCACCCATTCGGCGCAAAAGGCGCAGCCGAACACCAGCGCGAGTTTCCAGGCGATCTCGATCAGGAGATTGTAGGCCGCGGGATCGTTCGCGGTCCGCACGATCCAGTAATAGAACGCCGGGAAGTGCGTGAGCGTCCTGGCCATATCGGCGACGTCTCGCGAAATTTCGCCGATTTCCTCGGACACGGTGAGCATGAGCTGCGCACCGAGGCCGTCGGCCGCCAACGGGATCGGCGATTTTGGCTCGGGCGCGGACTGCTGTGCACCAGACGCATTGGCGATCGCGCGCAGCGTATCGATCATCTGCCCACGCTTCTTGTCGTCCTGCAGCGTCTCCAGCGCCCGCTTGGCCTCCTCGGGCGACACCGTGGCAGCGCTGTTTGTCGCCGGCGCAGGCGGCGCGGCGCTGACGCTGGAGAGAGACGAAATCGCGATCAAGAGCGCGGCAAGAAGCGCGGAGGCAAGCTTATGCGACACGAGGGATTCCCTGGGAAAAATGAATGCGACGGCGACGTCGGGACCGTCACCGCCGAAGCACATGCATCATGTCGGATCGACGCTATTCGCCCCGGCGCTGTGTCGGAAGTTGGCCAATGAGGCGACATTCTCTTGGCATTTGCCGCGGTGCAGGAAGCGGGAACCGCGATTTCAAGCCGAGGGATCCGTATGCGGCAGCATTTCAATGGAGATGGATGCAGCTGAGCCTCATCCTGAGGAGACCGCGAAGCGGTCGTCTCGAAGGACGAGGCGCTCGCTCAGGCGCCGCTGAGATGTCATGTGCGCTCGCCCTGATATGCGGTCACCCTGCGTCATTCCGGGAGTCGGCCCGGAATGACGCGATGAGGAGGAGGAGAGAAGCAGGATGTCAAAAGCGCGGCGGCCTAGTCACGGCCATCCGACATGATCGCTGTGATGCAATCGATGTGATGCAGGGTACAGCGCCGGGCAGGTAGGGGCTATGCCACACTGATGCAGCCCACTAGACCTTGGCCCGGCGTGCCGTTCGCGATTTCTGCCGCTATGCGATAGTCCGAACGAGCTCCATCGCACTTAACGCGGCTGGATCTGCGGAGGTGGTGTCATAGACCTCCCCTTGCTCTTGATGTGGACGTTGCGCGTCGCTTGTTTGCGACCATTGCGATGGTCCTCCCGTGACGCAAGACTGTCAAGCACGATCAACGGCCGCGGTATCACATTTGAGGACGCGTTCCATTCCGGCGCGACGGACACGCCGCTGCCGAACACGAGAAGTGGACGAGTTACAAGACTGCCCTTCCCGCAAATGTAGAGCGCGTCTGCTACGGGTTGCGCGTGGGTACAGAGGGATTGGGGATGATGACATCATACCCCTGTTTTGCCCGACGAGTCAAACCTCTTCGAGAAATCCGCAATCTCTCGATCTGACCTTCAAGCCATTGATTTCGTTATCCCCGGCTACTGTGCATGGGGTTGTTTTCGCGTTTTTTGTTTCTTGTCCGCCTTCTCCTCTTTCTCCAGCGCCCTGCGCACCTCGTCGAATTCGCCCAGCGAGGCCTTGTCGGCGCGGGGGAAGCGCAGATCGAGCTGTTCGAGCGCCGCGACGATGGCCGACCCGATCACGACGCGGGCGAACCATTTGTGGTCGGCCGGCACGACATACCACGGCGCGTGAGGCGTTGCCGTGTGCCGGACAATGTCCTGATAGACCGCCTGGTAGCGCGGCCACAGCGCGCGTTCCTTGATGTCGTCCATGGAGAACTTCCACTGCTTTGACGGATCCTCCAGCCGGTCGAGGAAGCGCTCGCGCTGCTCGTCCTTGGACAAATTGAGGAAGAATTTCAGCACCACGGTGCCGTTGCGCGAGAGATAGCGCTCCCAGGCAGAGATGTCCTCGAACCGCTCCTTCCAGATGTTCTTGGTGACGAGCTTTGGCGGCAGCTTCTCCTTGGCGAGGATTTCCGGATGCACGCGCGTCACCAGGCATTCCTCGTAATGGGAGCGGTTGAAGATGCCGATATGGCCGCGCTCCGGCAGCGCGACCGCGTGGCGCCAGAGGAAGTCGTGATCGAGCTCCTTGCTGCTCGGCGCCTTGAAGGCACTGACTGCGCAGCCCTGCGGATTGATGCCTTCGAAGATCGCCTTGATCGCAGAATCCTTGCCGCCGGCGTCCATCGCCTGGAACACGATCAGCACCGACCAGCGATCCTGGGCGTAGAGCTTCTCCTGAAACGCGATCAGCCTCTTCTTGTTGGCCTCGAGAAGCTCCTGCGCCTTCTCCTTGTCGAGATCGCCCTTCTCGTCGGTCTTGTGCTCCTTGAGATGAAACTTGCCCGAACCGTCGTAGCGGAAGGGCGTAATGTAGCGGTCAAGTTCCTGGGCGAGCGATTTGGACGGCTTCTTGCTCATGAGCGCGGGGCACCTTGCGTTGCGGCTTCAATCGTTCGAGCAAGCTACCAAGGATGCCCTTCGGAAGGAATATGATGAACAGCACGAGCAGCACGCCGTAGACGAGATTGTCCCAGCCGACTGCCTTGGTGCCGAAACCGATGCGCAGGGTCTCGGCCAGCATAATCGTGATGACAGCGCCGAAGGTCGGGCCGAGCGAGACGAACAGGCCGCCGACGATGGCCGCGAACACCATCTGGAGCGACACCGCGATGCCGCTGACGGTGTCGGGCGTGATGAACATCTGGTACTGGCAGTAGAGCGCGCCGGCGAGCGCCGTCATCAGCGCGCTGAGCAGGGTAATCTTCAGCTTCTCCGCGGTGACGTCGACGCCGGCGGCGGCCGCGGCGTCCTCGTCCTCCGAGATCGCCTCCAGTGCGTAGCGCGCCATGCTGCGGTCGACCCAGTGCCAGACCACGATGCCGAACAGCCAGACCCCGAGCGCGATCAGGTACCAGGTGATCTTGTCGTCGAATTGCAGCGACCAGAGCTTGTTGCCCGCGGCCCGGTTCGGCGTATAGCCGAGCGAGCCGCCGGTGTAGTCGCGCGTCGCGGTGATGACCTGGAGCACGATGCCGGAGAGCGCGAGCGTCACCAGCACGAAATAGTGCCCGGTGATACGAAAGCGAAAACAGGGATAGCCGACGATCAGCGCCAGTGCGCCGGCCGCGACCATGCCGATGGGGATGCCGATCCAGGGCGACCAGCCCAGGTGATTCCAGAGTAGCGCGGTGACATAGGCGCCGATGCCCATGAAACCGCCATGGCCGAGCGAGACCAGGCCGAACCGCCCCATCATCGACCATGACGTATAGGCGAACGACCAGATCAGGATCAGCACCAGGATGTGCAGATGATAGGGATCGCGATAGACGAAAGGCAGTGCGACCAGCGCCGCCAATCCGATCCCCCAAGCTGCAAGCCGTCCCCGCCCCATCATCGGCGCCTCGCGAGCAGGCCCGCGGGCCGGATGAACATCATGACGATGAAGAAGGCGAAGGCGAGCACATAGCCCCATTCGAGATCGGAGAACAGGCCGCCGAGCGAGATGATCTCGGCGAACACGAAGGCGGCGATGAAGCCGCCGATGAAATTGCCTAAGCCCCCGAGCACGCAGATCAGGAAGGTGATCGGCCCGAACGACAGGCCGACGAAGGGATGCACGTCATATTGCAGCACCAGCAAGCACGCTGCTAGCCCGGCCAGCCCCCCGCCGATCGCGGAGGTGATGAGATAGATGCGCTTGGTGTCGACGCCCATCAGCGCCATGATCTGCCGGTCCTGCGAGATCGCCCGGATCGCGGTGCCGGTGAACGTCCGGGTCATGAACAGATAGACCGCGACCATGCCGACCAGCGCCGCCAGGAAGGACAGAAGTCGTGCGTAGCTGAAATTCATGTCGCCGAAGGCGAGCACCGGCAGGCGAATGCCGAGGTTGCGGAAGTCGATGCCGAAGGCGACCGTGGCAGAGCTCTGCAGCACGAACAGCACTCCGCCGGTCGCGAGCAACTGGTTGATCGGCGGCGCCGTGAGCAGCGGCGCGATCACGAGGTAATGCAGCGCCGCGCCGAGCACCGCGACCAGCAGGATGGTGAGCGGCGCGGCGAGGAAATAGCTGATGCCGTAATACTGCACCAGGAAATACATCGCGTACATGCCGATCATCACCAGCTCTGCGTAGCAGATCCAGGTCACGTCGATGACGCCGAAGATCAAATTGAGCCCGAGCGCGAGCAGCGCCAGCACGCCGCCGAGCAGGATGCCATTGATCACGGCCTCCAGCAGGTAGATGTCGAAAATGTCCAGAAATGCTTGCATGCCCGCATGAACCTCACACCCCGAGATACGCTTCCTTGACCGTGTCGCTCGCCAGCATCTCGGCCGAGGTGCCTGAGGACCTGATCGTACCCGCCTCGATCAGATAGGCGCGGTCGACCACTTTCAGCACCTGCTGCACATTCTGCTCGACGATCAGCACGGTCAGTCCGCTGGCACGGATCCGCTTCACCAGCTCGAACACCTGCTGCACCACGACCGGCGCGAGCCCCGCCGACGGCTCGTCGAGCAGCAGCAGCTTTGGATTCGACATCAGCGCGCGACCGATCGCGCACATCTGTTGCTCACCGCCGGACATGGTGCCGGCCATCTGGTGGCGGCGCTCCTTCAGGCGCGGAAACAGCTCGAACACCACGTCCAGCCGCTCGGCATAGTGGCCGCGCGCCTCCTTCATGAACGCGCCCATCTTGAGATTGTCGTCGACGGATAGCTGCGGAAACAGCCGCCGGTTCTCCGGCACGTGCGCGATCCCGAGGCTGACGATCTTGTGCGGCGGCGTGGCCACGACGTCGACGGCTTCCATTCTGATCGAACCGCGCGAGGGGCGGATCAGCCCGGAGATGACGCGCATCAAGGTGGTCTTGCCGGCGCCGTTCGGCCCGATGACGCCGACGGCCTCACCCGCCTTCACGTCGAGATCGACGTCGAACAGTGCCTGGAACGTGCCATAGCCGGCATTGACGCCGCGGAGCTCCAGCATCGGCTACCCTCCCGCGCGGCGGCGCGCTGCGGCGGCCGCGGCCTGCGTGGTCTCGGCATCGGTGCCGAGATAGACCTCGATGACACGGGGATCGCCGGCAACGGCACTCGGCAACCCTTCCGAGATCTTCTCGCCGTGATCGAGCACCATGACGCGATCGACCACGCGCATCAGCACGCCCATGATGTGCTCGACCCAGATGATGGTGATGCCGAGTTCGTCGCGGATGTTGCGCAGCATGTCGGCCGCCTGACCCATCTCGGCCTCGTCGAGGCCACCGAGGCTCTCATCGGCCAGCAGGAGTTTCGGCGCGGTAGCGAGTGCTTTCGCCAGCTCCAGTTTTTTCAACCCCGCTGCACCCAGACCGTCGACACTGGCATGGCGGTCGGTCGGCAGGCCCACCATGGCGAGCGATCGTTCGGCCGCCTCCTCGGCCTTGACGCGGCTGTGGCGGCCTTGGCCGTAGAAGCCGGCGAGCGCGACGTTCTCGAAGATCGTCAGGCGGCGGAACGGGCGCGGGATCTGGAAGGTGCGGCCGATGCCGCTGTTGATGATCCGGTGCGGCGGAAGGCCTGCGATTTCGGAGCCGTCGAACTGGATCGAACCGGACGTCGGCGCCAGCGTGCCCGATAGCATATTGAAGATCGTGCTCTTGCCCGAGCCGTTGGGGCCGATCAGGCCGAGGATCTCGCCCTGGTCGACTTTGAACGACACATTGTTGACGGCGGTGAAGCCACCAAACCGCTTCACCAGCCCGCTGACTTCCAGCACCGTCCCGCTCTCCTCTCTGCGCGCATTTGCGCTACTGGTTGCTGTAGGTGGTGCCCTTGGGCAACGGCAGCACGGCCTCGCGCTGCGCCTGGCTCTTGGGCCACACCACGGAGGATTTGTCGTCGATGTATTGGATCACGACCGGGAACGAGCGCTCGTTCTGCCCGGCCATCGGCGTGCCCTCGCCGTAAAACTTGACGCCGAAGCCGAGCATGGTGCCCCCTTCCGGAATATCAGTGTCGAGCGCAGCCTTGCGCAGCGCATCCGGATCGACACCGCCATACTTCTTGATCGCGCGCGGCAGGACGTCATTCATGAACACATAAGTGTTGGACGCACCGATGCCGACATGCGCCGAGCGGATGGCGACGCCGGGCCGGATCTTGTCGAACTCCTCGCCGACCGTCTTGATCACGGGCGGGAGCTTGGGATCCATGGTCTTCTGGTTGGCAAGCCAGATCGAGATCGGGTCGGTGTTGAAGATGTAGGTGGCATCCGCCCCCATGCCTTCCTTCAGCTTCTCATAGACGCCGTAACCCGCACCGTGTCCCATCAGCGCGCCGAACTTCAGCCCTTGCTCGCGCGCCTGACGCAGCAACAGCGTGATATCGGGGTTGTAGCCGGTGTGGAAAATGACGTCGGGCTTGGCGCGCTTCAACTTGGTCACCAACGCGGAGAGGTCGGGCGCGGTGGCCGAATAGCCCTCCTTCATCACGACGTTGAAGCCCGCCTTCTTCGCGCCGGCCTCGTTGCCCCTGGACACGTCGACGCCATAGGCGCCGTCTTCGTGAATGATGGCGACGCGCAGATCCTTCGGCTCCTTGTCGAACTTCGCCTTGGCGTTCTGCGCGATGAAGTCCATCGTCATCATGCCGAACTGGTCGCCGCTCGCCTGGGGGCGGAAGACGTATTTGTAGCCCTTCTCGTTGAACACGGCCGACGAGATGCACGTCGTCATCCACATGAACTTCTTGAGCTGCTCGACGCGGGCCGCCACCGGCACACATTGTGCCGAGGAGAAGAAGCCGAGCACCATGTCGACCTTTTCCTGCTCGAGCAGACGGACGGATTCGTTGATCGCGATGTCGGGCTTGCTCTGGGCGTCGGCATAGACCGCCTCGATCTTGTAGCCCTCGACACCGGTCTTGGCGAAGTGGTCGAGGATGATCTTTGCGCCGACATAATTGAGCTCGGACCCGCCGCCTGCGAGCGGCCCGGTCAGGTCGAACACGACGCCGATCTTGATCTTCTTCTCTTGAGCCTTCTCTTGGGCCTCGGCCGAAGCCATCAAGCCGGTGGCCGATATCGCGACCAACAGCCCACGTACCAGACGGGCAGCCCTGCGCACGCGCATCAAAACCTCCCTGGACGATTGTGCATTGCATTCTTTTTGGTTTTATATTTCTGCCCATCACATGGGCTGAGCGCAGCGATGTCAAGCCTCGCGCATCAGCGCGATGCGAACTGCTGCTCGACGAAGGCCGTGACAAATCGCGGCATGGACGGCGTGAGATCGCTCTTCCCGCGCACGAGATGGATTGCCGAGAGCTCTGGCTCGGCCTCGCCCGCCAGATTGGCTTCGATCCGCGCACGCGCCACATCACCCGGCATGTCCAGGTTGATAATTTGCAGCATCGCAATCGTTGGGCCGGTGACGACGCAGTGCCAGTCCGGCTCGACCCGATAGTCGGCCGCGGTCAGGCCGGTCTCTTCCTCGAGCTCGCGGATCACGCTGCCGGGAATGTCCAGCGTGTCGCCCCTGACGTCGTCGAGATCGGGCGTGCCCGACGGGAAATAGATCCGGCCCGCATTGGCGGTGTGCTGCGCCATCTCGCCCATGACGAAGGCGCCGTCGGAGGTGCGCAGCGCGCCCATGCCAAAACCGTTGAACACCGCCTTGTCGGGAAAGCCCCAGTCGCGCCAGGCGAGGAAGCTGGCGAAATCGGTCTCGAAATAGGTCGCAGAGAGATGGCCGTCGGCGAACCTTGCATCGAGCCCGAGCAGGACGCGGCCGTTCCAGAGCTTTGGTCGCTCACGCTGCTTCTCGGCGAAATGCGCGGCGATCTCGGCGCGCCGCTCCTCCGCGAATGCCCAGACGATCGGCCGGACGGCAAGTTCAAGCGTCGTGACCCGATGAATGATGGGTGATGTCATGACGCCTGATGACCACGCCTTCGCGTCAGTTATTTGACGCTTCCCGTGGTCTTCTTGGCTTGCTCGACATACTTGTTGGTGAAGGTCTTGCTGACGTCGATCTTGGCATTGGCGACCTCGGGCGAGCCGACGCTGAACACCGCGAGCACGGCATCCGCGCCCTTCGGGTCCATCTTGCCGGTCTCGGAGTACATCGGGATCGTGTTCTTGAGTGCCGCGAGATACAGGTCCTTGTTCTTGCCGACGGTCTCCTCCGGCATCTTCACCATGATCTCCTCGGGCGAGTGCGAGTGGATCCAGGCGAGCGTACCCAGGATCGCGTTGGTGAGCGCCTGCGTCTCCTTCTCGTGGCCGGCCACCCAGGCCGCGGTCGAATACAGCGCGCCGCCCGGATATTCGCCGCCGAAGGTCTCGAGCGTATCCTTTTGCGTGCGGGTGTCCGAGAGGATGCGCAGATCCTTGTGGCTGCCCTGGAGCACGGTCACCGACGGATCGAGCATCACGGCCGCATCGATCTGGCCCTGCTCCATCGCGGCGACCGCAGTGGCGCCGAGGCCGACGCCGATCACGGCGGTGCTGGCGGGATCGACCCCGTTCTTCTTCAGCATATACTTCAGGAAGAAGTCCGTGGAGGAGCCTGGCGCGCTGACACCGACCTTCTTGCCGGCGAGGTCCTTGATCGACTTGATCTCGTTGGTGTGCGACGGCGATACCACCAACACGAGGCCGGGATAGCGGTCATAGACGACGAACGCCTGAAGCTCCTGTTTCTTGGCCGCGAGGTTGACGCAATGGTCGAAATAGCCGGAGACAACGTCGGCGCTGCCGCCGAGCACGGCCTTGAGCGCGTCCGAGCCGCCCTTGAGGTCCACGAGCTCGACATTGAGGCCGGCCTTGTCGTATTCGCCGAGCTGTTTTGCCAGCACCGTCGGCAGGTAGCACAGGCAGGAGCCGCCGCCGATCGCGATGGTGACCTTGCTTTGCGCGGCGGCGAGACCGGTGGTGAGGGTCAGCGCGAGCAGCGCGCCCGCGAGCCTGGCTATCGTGTTCTTCATTGGTTTCCTCCGTTCGGCTGGCGGCACCATAGAGCAGCCGGACTGGCTTGAGAAGCAGGACCGAAGGCGCTGGCCATCGGCCTTTCGGCGCAATAGCATGAGCCCACAAGAACAATTCTTGATGGGGAGGATCATCCATGAATCGCCTTGCAATCGGACTGTCGATCGCCACCGCTTTTGCCGCCGGGTGCGGCGCAACCCACCTGCTGCGGCCGGCGCTGGCCGCGGAGAACATCACTCCGCAGATCATTCACACCGGCGAGATGGAGGGCGACGCGCTCGGGAACGCCAACGCCGTCGGCTTCCGTTCCAAGATGTTCGCAAGCGCCGACGGCGCCACCATCTCGATCCAGGTCGGCAATGTGCCCAAGCACATGCATCCCAACACCAACGAGATCCAGTACATTCTGGAGGGCACCGGCACGATCTGGTTCGGCGACAAGGAAGTCACGGTGAAGCCAGGCGACCTCGTCATCATCCCGAAGGGGACGCCGCATGGCGGCACCAAGCCGATCAGCGGACAGGTCAAGGCGATCGCGATCAAGACGCCGCCGCAGGCCCCCGACGACACCAAGCTGCTGGATTGATCAATCCGGGGCTCGCGCCGATGCGAGCCCCCTTGCAGTCTAGCCGCGCCCGTCCACGGTCGGGCGCCAGACCAGTAGTCTCCGCTCCACCAAGGTGACGCCAAAGTCGATCAGGATGACAAAGGCCGACAGCACGAACATGCCGGCGAACACGCCGGCGACATCGAATACGCCTTCGGCCTGCTGAATGAGATAGCCGAGCCCCGCCGCCGATCCAAGATATTCGCCGACGACCGCACCGACCACGGCAAAGCCCACCGACGTATGCAGCGAGGAGAACATCCACGACAGCGCCGACGGCCAATAGACGTGCTGCATCAGCTGCCGCTCGCTCATGCCGAGCATGCGACCGTTGTCGAGCACCGTGCGGCTGACCTCCTTGACGCCCTGATAGACGTTGAAGAACACGATGAAGAACACCAGCGTCACGCCGAGCGCGACCTTGGACCAGATGCCCAGCCCAAGCCACAACGCGAAGATCGGCGCCAGCACGACACGCGGCAGTGCGTTGACCATCTTGACGTAGGGATCGAACACCGCGGCGACCAGCGGCTGGCGCGCGAACCAGAAGCCGATCAGCACGCCACCGGCCGATCCGATCACGAAGGCCAGGATTGATTCCGTCAGCGTAATGCCGAGATGCTTCCAGATCACACCGGACGAGAACCATTTGACGATCTGGGCGAAGACATCGACCGGGTTGGAGAAGAAGAACGGCGGCAGCAATATCTTGCCGAACACGGGCACGGTCGACAGCAATTGCCACAGCGCGAGGCAGACCACCGCGACCAGCACTTGCAGCGCAAGCAGCGTCACCCGCGACATCAGACCGCCTCCGCCGCTTGCGTGGATTGCGCGTAGCCCTTCATGACCTCGTCCTTGAGCACGCTCCAGATCTCGCGATGAAGCGCATGGAACTCCTTGTCCAGCCGCACTTCAAAAATGTCGCGCGGACGCGGCAGGCTCACGCGCCAGTCGCCGATGATGCGGGAGGACGGCCCCGCCGACATGATCACGACCCGGTCGGCGAGCGCGATCGCCTCTTCCAGATCATGGGTGACAAACAGCACGGCCTTGCGATCGGCATTCCAGAGGTCGAGCAGGAGGTTGCCCATCACCTGCCGGGTCTGCGCATCCAGCGGCCCGAACGGCTCGTCCATCAGCAGGATCTTTGGATCGCGGATCAGCACCTGAGCCAGCGCCACGCGCTTGCGCTGGCCGCCCGAGAGCATGTGCGGATAACGGTTGGCGAAGGCGCCCAAGCCGACCGAGGTCAGCCATTTCTGCGCCCGCGGCAGCGCCTCGCTGCGCGGCGTGCCGCTGACTTCGAGCCCGATCGCGACATTGTCGAGCGCGGTCTTCCAGGGGAACAGCGCATCGGCCTGGAACAGATAACCGGCATCTCGGTTCAGCCCGGCGAGCGGCTGGTCGAATATCCTGACGCTCCCGGCAGCCGGCTTCAGCAGCCCGGCCGCGACGTTGAGCAGCGTCGATTTCCCGCAGCCGGTCGGGCCGACGATGGCGACGAACTCGCCCTCTCCGACCGTCAGATTCGCCTTCTCCACCGCTGTATAGACCCGCCCGTCCCCCAGCTGGAACGCGACCTTGGCATCTTCCAGCGCCACTGCCGTAGGCGTCGCCATGTATTCCCTCCGAATTTGGTCCGATGCCTTAGCCGCTCGCGCGGCCAAGTTCAATCAAGGCGCCAAGCGTGCTACGCATGGGCCTTGTCATCCCCTCCCTCCCTCAATCCTTGGGGCGGGTCAGCGCAGTGAGCCCCGCCCGATGCCGTCCAGGCCAATGATCGGCTATGCCCACGTCACCAAGAGCTTCGGCGCGCTCAAGGCCGTGGACGATGTGTCACTGGACATCGCCGAAGGCGAATTTGTCGCCGTTGTCGGCGGCTCGGGTTCGGGCAAGACGACGCTGCTGCGGCTCGCCAACCGTCTGATCGAGGCGGATGGCGGCACGATCACCGTCGAGGGCGACGACGTGCAATCGGTCGATCAGGTCGCGCTGCGGCGCCGCATCGGCTACGTCTTCCAGAGCGGTGGACTGTTCCCGCATCTGAGCGTCGCCGACAATATCGGGATCACGCCAAGACTGCTCGGCGTTCCGGCGGCGGATATCGCAACGCGGGTCGATGAGTTGCTCGAGCTCGTGCAGCTCGACCGGGCCGCGCATCGCGAGCGATTGCCGGATGCGCTCTCGGGCGGCCAGCGCCAGCGCGTCGGCGTGGCACGCGCGCTTGCGGCACGGCCCCGCATCGTGCTGATGGACGAGCCATTCGGCGCGCTGGATCCCCTCACCCGCGATGCGCTCGGCGACGATTTTCGCGAGCTGCACCGCAAGCTCGGCCTGACCACCGTGATGATCACCCACGACATGACGGAAGCGATTTTGCTGGCCGACCGCATCGCGGTGATGCGCAGCGGGAAGCTGCTGGCGCAGGGCACGCCAGTGGAGCTCTCGAAAAGCGGCGACGCCTACGTGCTGGAGCTGCTACGGACGCCGCGACGCCAGGTCGAACGATTGAACGCGCTGCTGCCACAGAGCGGGGCGGCATGAGCCTTTTCACCGATCCGCGCTGGGGCGAGGCGCTGGCGCATTTGCCCGACTATCTCGGCAACCACGTCCGGGTGAGTCTCGCCGCACTTGCGCTCGGCCTGATCGTCAGCCTGCCGCTGGCGATCCTGACCCGCAACCGCCCCACCCCGCGCGCCGTCCTGCTCGCGCTCGCCAGCATCGTGCAGACGGTGCCCGGGCTGGCGCTGCTCGCGCTGTTCTACCCGCTCCTGCTGCTCGCGGCCTCCGTGACGCTTGCCTGGTTCGGCGTCTCCTTCTCCGCTTTCGGTTTCCTGCCAGCGATGCTGGCGCTGGCGCTCTATTCGATGCTGCCGGTGCTGCGCAACGGCATCACCGGCCTCAACGGCATCGATCCCGCGCTGATCGAAGCCGCTCAGGGAGTAGGCATGACCGCACGGCAGTCGCTGGTGATGGTCGAACTGCCGCTGGCCCTCCCGGTGATGATGGCTGGCATCCGTACGGCCGCAGTGTGGGTGATCGGCACCGCGACGCTGTCGACCCCGATCGGGCAGACCAGCCTCGGCAATTACATCTTTGCCGGGCTGCAGACCCAGAACTGGGTGTTCGTGCTGTTCGGCTGCTTTGCCTCGGCCCTGCTGGCGCTCGCCGTCGATCAACTGCTCGGCCTGATCGAGAGCGGCCTGCGCGGGCGCAGCCGCGTGCGTACGGCGCTTGGCGGGGCCGGGATCGCGGCACTGGTCGCCGCAACATTGGTGCCGACGATGGGCCGCTCATCACAGAGCTATGTCGTCGGCGCCAAGACCTTTGCCGAGCAATATGTGCTGTCGGCGCTGATGCGGGATCGGCTGCAGGCGGCCGGTCTTTCCGCCGTCGCACGATCCGGTCTCGGCTCGAGCGTGATCTTCGAGGCGTTGAAAGCCGGCGACATCGATCTCTATGTCGATTATTCCGGCACGCTCTGGGCCAATCAGCTTCACCGCACGGACATCAAGCCGCGCGCGGAGCTGTTGGCTGAGCTGCAGACGACACTTGCGAAAGAGAACATCACCCTGCTCGGCGAGCTCGGTTTCGAGAATGCCTATGCGCTGGTGATCCCGAAGAAGCGGGCGGAGGCGCTTGGCATCCGCACCATCGCCGATCTCGCCGCGCATGCTTCGACCCTGTCGATCGCCGGCGACTATGAGTTCTTCTCGCGACCCGAATGGGCGGCGCTGCAAAAGGCCTATGGGCTCTCGTTCCGCGCCCAGCGCCAGATGCAGCCGGATTTCATGTATGCGGCCGTCGCCAGCGGCGAGGTCGATGTCATCGCGGGCTACACCAGCGACGGGCTGATCGCAAAATACGATCTCGTTGCGCTCGACGATCCCAGGCACGCGATCCCGCCCTACGATGCCATCCTGCTGCTGGCTCCGAAGCGCGCCGGCGACGAGCGGCTGCAGGCCGCGCTGAAGCCGCTGCTCGGCAAGATCGACATCGCGACCATGCGCGAAGCCAATTTACGCGCCGCCGGCAATGACGCGAATTCGTCGCCGGATGCGGTGGCGAAATGGTTGTGGGAGAAGGTGGGTGGGCGGTAGCCGCGCCATTCATTCGATGTCGTCCTGGCGAAGGATGGGACGACGTTGGAGAGACGCTACAGCCCCCTGATCATCCCCGCATCGATCAGCAGCCGATTCAGCCGGCTCGCTTCCGCACCGTCCTTGCAGCCGTAGAAGATGCCCTTGCAGCGGAGCATGATCTCCTTCTGCTCGGCGAAGGATGGATCGAGCGGGATGCCGGCGGCTTCCTGGATGACCAGCGGCAGATACGGACCATCCACTGTATCCATCACGGCCTCGCTCTTCACCGGCTCGAAATTGACGGCGTCGATCGCGTAATAGGTCGCGTAGAGGCGCGGATCGTAGGCGTCAAGCTTTTTGCCGATTGCACCCTCGTCGAGCCCGGGCTCGAGGATAGAAGGCGCGAATTCCGGCTGGTGATCGCCGTAGCGCACGATCAGGAAGGGTTCGCCGGGAAATTTCTTCTTCAGGCCCACGAGGAAAGCCTTGTACTGCTCGGCGCTCATCGCCTGCCGGCGCAGATATTCGTCAATGGACGGCACATTGCCCGGTGCGCGCCAGTTCGGCAGCAGATCCGGGCGGAAGCGCGTCTCCCACGGAAAATGATTGGCGCCGAGGTAAATGAAGGTAAACAGCGGCTTGTTCGGCGTTCGCTCACCCATCAACCGGAGCGCCTTGTCGTAGAAGAAGCTATCGGGCTCGACATCCTTGGCGCCGAGATCCCTGGAGTCGAGGAAGCGCTCGATGCCGGTCGTCATCTGAAAGCTGCGCGCGGCCATGAAGCCGCCATAGGCGGGGTAGAGCGACATCGTGTCGTAGCCGCAGCGGCGCAGCGCCAGCGGCAGGCCGCGCTCGACCCGGCCTGTTGCGATGCGCGTCACGAAATAGGCGAAGCGGCCGAACGAGCGCGACGACAACCCCGCGAGCACATTGTATTCGGTGAACCAGCTCGGCCCGCCATTGCTCTCGGCCAGGAACGCGCGCTCCTTGCCGTCCCAGGATTTGAAGTGGTTGCCGTAGCCGGCCGGCACCTTGATGCCCTGCGCGGTGCGGATGTCGAAGCTCGATTCATCATGGACCATGATGATGTTCGGCCGCCGGCCAGCGGGATGGCAGGCATCGACCAGCGGCATGTTGAGCCGTTCGTTGGTCGAAGCGGCCGACTCCATGAAGCCGTATTGCGCGAAGTCAGAGACCGCGCTGACGCCGGAGCGGAAGAACTTCGAGAGATAGCCGTCATCGTAGTAGCCGCGCCAGGCCTCGTCAGGATGATAGAGCGAATAGCCGACCAGCGCGGCGAGGCAGGCGAGCTTGCAGGCGAGCGCCGGCAGCCTGCGTATGCGGAATGGGTCGAGCCACCACAGCGCATACATCAGCGGCAGCGTGACGAGGCCGGCCCCGATCACCGACCAGCGCAAATTCGGGAAGATCGTGAACAGGAACGCGACCGTGTCGCGGTCGATCATCATCAGGTCGATGAAGTTGACCGTCATCTGCACGACGTCGTGCTTCAGCCGCGACAGCAGCACCAGCACCACGACCATGGTCAGCGACAGCGCACCCGAGAGCGCCGGCCGCCGCAGCAGCGCGATCCAGAAGAAGTTGAGGATACCCCAGGCCAGCACGAAGGAGAGGCGTGCGCCGAAATCCGTCTCGGTCTCGTACATCAGGACGAGCGCGGCGAGATGCGGCGCCGCAACCGCGAGCAGCCGCCAGATGCCGAGCGCGGCGACGCTCGCCAGCACGGCGGTCGTGGCAGAAGGACCTGGATTGGGCGCGGACGCCATCGACGACACGCAACTGCTGGTCCGGCAAGGCGATTGCCGAGCCGGCTGACCGGGCCTGCGGCGTTCGGCGCAGCCGGAAGGCCTGCACCGTGTCATAAAACTGTAATTGAACGGTCACGGACAAGCAACGCGTGGCGCGATCCGACCTTCGCTTAATGTTAGCGGAAGCCCATTAATGTTAGCGGAAGCCCAGCGGTCTCCGCGCCCAATTCGTCCCGCCAGAGCAATCCCGCAGTGCAGAACCGACTTGCCGTCTAGTCGAGGCCCTCGACGCTGACCAGGCGGGCAGAACTGCAAGCGTCCCGGACCGCTTTGAGCCCCTGGTAGGTCGCGCCTGTGTAGAACGCCTCCCAGGCTGCGACGGATGGGAATTCCAGCAAAACGATCCTGCGGGGCTGCCAATCTCCCTCGTAAACCTTGTGGGCGCCCCCGCGCGCCAGATATCTGGCTCCAGCGGCCTCCAGGGCGGGCTTCACGCCCAACATGAAGCTTTGGTACTGCTGCAAATCCCTGATCTCGACGTCGAAAATCACATAAGCCGGCATCTCAAGACGCTCCCACGATCGGAAATCGAACACCTGTCTGGCAATGGTCTCACCTCGGAGGCTCAGCCCTGCGGCAGCAGCCCGAGCCGCTTGGCGATGATGCGGTCGACCACACGCTTGGGCAGCGTGGCCGTCATCAAATGCCGCATCGGGTCCGGCGTGATCTGGTAGCGAACCTTGGGCCTCTCGGCGGTGAGCGCCTCGAAAACGACCTCGGCGATCCGCTCGGCCGGCAGCCCGGTCTCGCCAAGCTTCATCATGAACGCCCTGACCTTGTTCAGCGCCGGCAGATAAGGCGAGTTCTGGTAGACCGAGAGATCGATCTGCTCGGCCTTGCTCCAGATCCGCGTCTTCACCGCGCCGGGGGCGACGATGATGACGTCGATGCCAAACAGCATCAACTCGCGGCGCAAGCTCTCCGACAGGCCTTCGATGGCGTGCTTGGAGGTGCTGTAAGGCGCCGACAAGGGATTGCCGTTCTTGCCCGCGACCGAGCTGATCATCACGATCCGGCCCTTCGGCCCCTTCAGCGACGGATCGGCGCCGAGTAGCGGCCCAAAGGCCTGCGTCGCGATGACCGGGCCAATGACATTGATCTCCATCTGCCGGCGGAAGTCGTCGACCGACAATTCGAGCACGGGACCGGCGACCGCGACGCCGGCGTTGTTGACGAGACCGGCCAGCGTCTCGCCGCCCAGCGCCTCGCGGACTTTTCGCGCAGCAGCGAGGACCGCCGCCTCGTCGGTGACATCGAACAGCAGCGGCGCGAAGTTCGTACCGAACTCGCCCGTGAGCCGATCCGCATCGGCCTGCTTGCGGACACTACCGAAAACACGATAGCCGCGCCCGACCAGAAACTTCGCAATGGCCCAGCCGATGCCGGTGGACGCGCCGGTGACGACGACGGATCGCATGATCTTTCCCCCCAAGAGCTCCCGCGATCATGCAGGGGAAAGGTGCCGGGACGCAATGCCGTCCACCGGTCAAGGAGACGCCCCAGATGTCAGTTCTTAAGGTGAAGCGAGGCGCGAACGTCGCGGCGTGAGATCGATTGCACCATGAAGATATGGATGAAGAGCCGAATCCTTGACTCTGAAGACGCTCGGCTTTTGAGGATCGGGAGCTTCCAGGAAACTCCGAAAAACAACGCGAGACCAAGAATGTGGTTTAAGCGTCAGTTCTTCGTGCTCGGGGAGCACTTTAGCTCGCGAAGAATTTGAATGAAGCAGCAATGCTTCGCGCGAGACGAAAAGAGCGAGACCGCTGGTTGCGATCTCGCTCGAATATAGTCGCGAAGATTTAAGAATTGGTTTGGCGAGCGAAGCTTGTGTTTTCGCTCGCGTGTCCAGATGCGGCGTAACCGATACGCCGCATCCGAACGACCGCGGCTTAGTTCTTGCTCTTGTCGACCAGCGCGCCCTTCTTGATCCAGGGCATCATGTCGCGCAGCTTGGCGCCGACTTCCTCGATCGGGTGCTCGGCGAGCTTGGCGCGGGTCGCCTTGAACGAGGTCTGGTTGACCTTGTTCTCGAGCATCCAGTCGCGGGCGAACTTGCCGGACTGGATGTCGTTCAGAACCCGCTTCATCTCCTTCTTGGTCTCGTCGGTGACGATGCGCGGACCGGTGACGTACTCGCCGTACTCCGCGGTGTTGGAGATCGAGTAGTTCATGTTGGCGATGCCGCCTTCATAGATCAGATCGACGATCAGCTTCACCTCGTGCAGGCACTCGAAATAGGCCATCTCCGGGGCGTAGCCGGCTTCGACCAGCGTCTCGTAACCGCCCTTGATCAGCTCGACCAGACCGCCGCAGAGCACAACCTGCTCGCCGAACAGGTCGGTCTCGCACTCTTCCTTGAAGGTGGTCTCGATGATGCCGGCACGGCCGCCGCCGACGGCGGAGGCGTAGGACAGGCCGAGGTCGTGGGCGTTGCCCGAGACGTCCTTGGCGATGGCGATCAGGCAGGGCACGCCGCCGCCACGCTGATATTCGGAACGAACGGTGTGGCCGGGGCCCTTCGGCGCGATCATCAGCACGTCGAGATCGGCGCGCGGGTCGAGCAGGTTGAAGTGGACGTTGAGACCGTGCGCGAAGACGAGCGCTGCGCCCTTCTTCATGTTGTCGTGCAGGTGCTCGCGGTAGATGTCGCCCTGGAGCTCGTCCGGGGTCAGCATCATGACGAGGTCGGCCCATTTGGCGGCCTCGGCGACTTCCATCACCTTGAAGCCGGCAGCTTCCGCCTTCTTGGCCGAGGCCGAACCCTTGCGGAGCGCGATCGCCACGTCCTTGACGCCGGAATCCTTCAGGTTCAGCGCATGGGCGTGGCCCTGGCTGCCATAGCCGACGATGACGACCTTCTTGCCCTTGATCAGGTTCAGGTCGGCGTCGCGATCGTAATAAACACGCATGGTCGTTTCCTCGTTCAGGGGCCGGAATCGGCCGTTGGTCAGGTCTTGTCAGTCAGGTCTCGGACGGTGAATTTGCGGATTTCGGGGGCTGTCTAGAGCATTTTCGGCCCCCTGGGAAACCCGTTTCTGCATGGAAAGCCGGGGCATCATGCATCCATGATCACGGGATAGAGGGACGCCAGCAGCAGGATGGCCATCAGGATGTTGAAGGCGCGGACCAGCCGCTCGGAGGTCAGCACCGGCCGCAGTGCAGTGCCGAACAGGACCCAGACCACGGTCGAGACCGCGCCGACGAGTAGGCTGACCAGGGTCTGGATCGCGATATTGATGGGGAATTGGGCAATCGCCGCGTAGGCGGTGATTGTGCCGATCACGATCACCCAGCCTTTGGCGTTGATCCACTGGAACATCGCCGCGCCCCAGAAGGTCATCGGGCCGCGGCCGGTCTCGCCCTCCGGCGTGGTCGGGCCGGACAAAGCAATCACGGCGGAAAGATAGATCAGATAGGCCGCGCCGGCATATTTCAGAATGGTCTGCAGGATCGGATAGGCCAGAAACACTGTGCCGAGCCCGAGGCCGACAGCTGAAATCATGAAGGCGAAGCCGATGACGACGCCGGCGATGTGGGGAATCGTGCGACGGAAGCCATAAGTCAGCCCGGAGGACAGCAACATGATGTTGTTCGGCCCAGGCGTGAAATACATCACGGCCATGAAGGCGAGGAAGGCATACAGCAGCGACTGGGACATGCTCACCTCACACGGCCTTCGGCTGTGGTTCTCTGGGATACCGCCTCGGGACGCTTCGCCAGCACCATCACCGCGATACCGCCGATCACGGTCAGCATGCCGGCGAGGCGCAGCGGGCCGAACCGCTCGCCGAACACGATGCTGGACGCAGCCGAGCCGACGAACGGCACCAGCAGCGCGAATGGCACCACTTGCGCGGTGGGATAGTCACGCAGCAGCCGGCCCCACAGCCAATAGGCGATGCTGGTGGAGATGCCGCCGATCAACAGCATGCAAATGAGGCCGGTGAGCGACATGTGGATCAGCGACTGCCAGGTCGGCGTCGGTCCGTTGACGACCAGCGTGAGCGCGAACAGCGGCACCGCGGTGGCAAGGCACAACCAGGCGAACAGATCGAACATCGGCACGCCGCGGGCCCCACGCAGCAGGATATTGCCGACCGCAAAGCTGACCGGCGCGATCATCAGCACGGCGAAAGCACCGACGCTGAAATCATAGCCGACCGTGCCGCAGATCATCAAAAGGCCGATTGCTGCGATGGCGATGCCCAGCGTCTGCACCGGCGTCGGCCGCTCGCCGAATGCGATGGCGGCAAAGCCGATCGTGAACAGCGCCTGGCTCTGCACGACGACGCTAGTCAGCCCCACCGGCACGCCATGGGCGATGCCATAGGCCTGGCTCAGAAACTGGCCGAGAAAGAGCGTTAAGCTGATCGCGATCAGGAGCGGCCAGGCGACCTTCGGCTTGCGAATGAACAGGCACGGGACCGCGGCAATGGTGAAGCGCATCGCCGTCATCAGCTCCGGCGAAAATTCGTCGAGCGCGATCCGGCTCGCCACGAAGGCAAGCCCCCAGATGACCGCCACCAGGATGGCGATGAGGATGTCGGCCGGCTTCATTGTCGTTCCCGGTTCTGCCCTGTCGTGCAGCCCTGTTTGTTGTTCTGGTCGAGCCTTGCTCGCCGGCCGTTACGTGGAAGAATTGGGTTTCCGCAGCAGATAAGTGCCGTGCATCGGGGCGTGGTAATCGGCCGAGACCAGCGTGAAGCCGACGTCGGTCAGCATCCGCTCCATGACCCAGCCAAAAGTGGAATACTCGTCGCGCATGTGGGTGACGACGCTTTCACGCGGGACATCGTGGTTCTTGATCTCAAAGTCGGCCCATTGATCGACGTCTCGCTCGAGCGCATCGGGCATCGAGGCGTAGACGATGTCGCGCAAATAGAACGTCGCACCGGGCTTGAGCGCGCGATAGATCCGCGACATCGCCACCGCCTTCCAGAAATCCGGCAGATGGTGCAGCGTGAACTCGCTGACGATCAGGTCATAGGATTCCGGCCGGTAGGCGAAGCTGAGCAGGCCGGCGGACTGCGTGCGTACGGGCGCCTTGCGGTCGCGCGCGTAGATCTCGGCGAGCGCCAGCATCGCGGGCGAGATGTCGATAGCGTCGACCTCGGCGCCCATCAGCGCCGCCTCGGTCGCGAGCACGCCGTTGCCGCAACCGATGTCGGCGATGCGCCAGCCGCGCTGGACGCCGAGCATTTTTAGCGCGGCGCGCGCGCGTAGATCGGCATCGTCGCGACTGTCGTAGATCGAGGCCACTGCAGGCCCGATCCCCATCCGGTTCCGCTCGTTGTAATACCAGTCGCGCGCCAACATGGTTCACATTCCTTCAGGCCCGCGACCAATCGCGGCAACACCGGTGCGCGACACTTCGACGAGGCCAAGCGGACGCATCAGGTCGATAAACTGATTGATCTTGTCTGTATTGCCTGTGATCTCGAACACAAAGCTTTCGGTGGTGGCGTCGATCACGCGGGCGCGGAACGCGTCCGCCAGCCGCAGCGCCTCGACGCGATGCTCGCCCTGCCCGCGCACCTTGACCATCGCAAGCTCGCGCTCGATCGAGCGTTTCGTCAGCGTCATGTCGACGACGCGATACACAGGTATCATGCGGTCGAGCTGATGCTTGATCTGCTCGATCACCATCGGCGTTCCCGTGGTGACGATGGTGATGCGCGAGAGATGCTTCTGGCTCTCGGTCTCCGAGACCGTAAGGCTCTCGATGTTGTAGCCGCGCCCTGAGAACAGGCCGATGACGCGCGCGAGCACGCCGGGCTCGTTCTGCACGAGCACCGAAAGCGTGTGCGTCTCGTTCGGGTCGTGGCGCTCTTCGATGAAATAGGCGGATGCGGGCTGGTTCATTGTCGTCCCCTTCATTCTCGTCGTTACGCCGTCGCCCGACGAGCGACCGGCGCATCCGTCCCGACCCAACCGCGGAACAGATCGAAATCGATATTGCCGCCGGACAGCACGAGACCGACGCGCTTGCCCGACAGACCTGCCTTTTCCTGAAGCGCCGCGGCGAGCGCGGCGGCGCCGGCGCCTTCGGCGAGATTGTGCGTGTCGGTCCAGAGCGCATGGATCGCAAGCGCGATCTCATCGTCCGTCACCTGGACGATACGCGATGCGCCCTTGAGGATGATCGCGAGCGCTTCCGGATCGGGAATCCGCGTCGCCATGCCGTCCGCGAGCGTGTTGCTGGTCTCGGTGGTCACGACGTGGCCCGCCGCGAACGACAGCGCATAGGACGGCGCCTCGGTCGACTGCACCCCGACGATCTCGGTCTTCAGGCCGAGCAGATCGCGCGCCATGATGCAGCCGCAGATCCCCGAGCCCTGCCCGATCGGCACATAGAGAATGTCGAGATCCGGCGCGGCCCAGAGCAATTCGAGCGCATAGGTCGCCACGCCCAGCACCAGGTCCGTATGGAAAGACGGCACCATGTGCAGCCCGGCGAACTGCGCGTGGCGCCCGGCTTCCTCGCGTGCGGCCTGAAAGTCCTCGCCGTGCTCAACGAGTTCGGCGCCAAACGCCTTCATCGCGCGGTTCTTCTCGACCGAATTGCCGCGCGGCACATAGATCACGGCAGGCACGCCATGGCGGCTCGCCGCAAAGGCGAGGCTCTGGCCATGATTGCCGCGCGTCGCCGAGATGATGCCCGGAATGTTCGGCCGTTCGCGCTTCAACCGATCGAGATAGACTAACCCGCCGCGCACCTTGAAGGCGCCCGTCGGCGTATGATTCTCGTGCTTGACCACGATCTGCGTGCCCAGCCGCTCGGCGAGCAGCGGCCAGGCGTGCGCCGGCGTTGCCGGCACCGCCTGCCCCACGATCGCATGCGCGCGTTCGAGCTCGTTCAGGTCGAACATCACATCACACCAGCGCCTTGCCGCCGGCGAACGCCTTTGCGGTGGCTTCGTCGTTCGCCTGCTCCGGCAACAGCATCTCGTTGTGCGCCTTGCCGGAGGGGATCATCGGGAAGCAGTTTTCCAGCGACGCGACGCGGCAGTCGAACAGCACCGGGCGCTTGACCGAGATCATCTCCTGGATGGCGCCGTCGAGATCGCCGGGCCTGTGCACCTGGATGCCGACGCCGCCATAGGCTTCCGCGAGCTTGACGAAGTCCGGCATCGCTTCCGAGTAGGAGTGCGACAGGCGGTTGCCATGGAGCAGCTGCTGCCACTGCCGCACCATGCCCATGTACTGGTTGTTCAGGATGAATATCTTGATCGGCAGCTCGTACTGCACCGCCGTCGACATCTCCTGCATCGTCATCTGCACCGAGGCATCGCCCGCGATGTCGATGACGAGGCTGTCGGGATGGGCAACCTGCACGCCGACCGCGGCCGGCAAGCCGTAGCCCATGGTGCCGAGACCGCCCGAGGTCATCCAGCGATGCGGCTCCTCGAAGCCGTAGAACTGCGCGGCCCACATCTGATGCTGGCCGACCTCGGTGGTGATGTAGGTGTCCTTGCCGCGCGTCGCCTCGAACAGGCTCTGGATCGCGTGCTGCGGCAGGATGACGTCGTTGCTCTTCCTGTAATAGAGCGAGTTGCGGGCGCGCCACTGCGCGATCTGCTGCCACCACGCCTTGATGTCGGGCTTCTTCGCCTCCGCCTTGAACACCTGGAGAATGTCGCCGAGGATGTTGCCGCAGTCGCCGATGATCGGCAAGTCGACGCGGATGTTCTTGTTGATCGAAGACGGGTCGATGTCGATGTGGATCTTCTTCGAACCCGGCGAGAACGCGTCGACGCGGCCGGTGATGCGGTCGTCGAAGCGCGCGCCGACGCACAACATGACGTCGCAATCATGCATTGTCATGTTGGCTTCGTAGGTGCCGTGCATGCCGAGCATGCCGAGCCAGCTCTTGCCCGACGCAGGATATGCGCCGAGGCCCATCAGCGTGGAGGTGATCGGAAAGCCGGTGACCTCGACCAGCTCGCGCAGCAGCCTGGTTGCCTCGGGACCGGAATTGATGACGCCGCCGCCGCTGTAGATCACGGGGCGCTTGGCGCCTGCGAGCAGCGCCACGGCCTTGCGGATCTGAGTCGCATCGCCCTTCACGCGCGGCGCGTAGGAGCGATGCACGTCGGATTTGCGCGGCGGATGATAGGTGCCGGTCGCGAACTGCACGTCCTTCGGCACGTCGACGAGCACAGGGCCCGGCCGACCCGTGGTCGCAACGTAAAATGCCTCGTGCAGCACCTTTGCGAGATCGTTGACGTCGCGCACCAGCCAGTTGTGCTTGGTGCAGGGGCGCGTGATGCCGACGGTGTCGCATTCCTGGAACGCGTCGTTGCCGATCAGATGCGTCGGCACCTGGCCGGAGATGCAGACCAACGGGATCGAGTCCATCAGCGCGTCGGTGAGCGGCGTCACCATGTTGGTGGCGCCGGGGCCGGAGGTCACCAGTGCAACGCCCGGCCTGCCGGTCGAACGCGCATAGCCCTCGGCCGCGTGGCCCGCGCCCTGCTCGTGGCGGACCAGGATGTGCTGGACCTCGCTCTGCTGGAAGATCTCGTCGTAGATCGGGAGCACCGCGCCGCCGGGGTAGCCGAAAATGTCGGTCACGCCATGATCGATGAGCGCGCGGACGATCATCGCGGCGCCGGTCATCTGGTTCGGATCGTGGCTCTTGTCGCTCATGGCTTGCTCCGGATGCGCTGTTGTCAGCGGCTTCGTTCGTGTCGGGTTTTCGGAAATAAAAAAGGCCCCGAAGAGGGCCCCATGCACACCGCCTGTCATGTGGATGGCAGCTAGCCACCCCCGGCGGTGTGCCTGGGTACGACGGCGATAAGGAGTTTGGTAATAATGTTACGCATGGCAGGTGCCCGGCTTCCCAAAGGTTGCGCGAAACATAGCGGCCAGCGCCTCGATGTCAAGGCAATGCGGCCGTTCCCGCGCGATTTTGGCAGTGTAGCGGTGTTCCCGGGGTTGGGCGAGAGGTAAATTCGGGAGCCGAGGCACAAAAGCGTGTCAGCCGGGGTCGCGGGCCGCATTCACGGCCGCGGCCAACCAGCCCCTCGTCTGCTCCGGCTTCACCCACTCGAATTCGGGCAATTGGTGCCGGAACCAGGTGAACTGCCGCTTGGCGTAGTGGCGGGTATCGGCTCGGCCGATGCTGGCCGCTTGCTCCAGGCTGAGCTGACCGCGCAGATGCCGGATCAGGGCCGGCACACCATGAGCCTTCATCGCCGGCAGCAGCGGATCGAGATTTCGGGCGGCGAGACGCTCGACCTCCTTCAGCGCGCCAGCCCCCAACATGGCGTCGAAGCGGGCGTCGATGCGCGCATAGAGCTCGTCGCGCTCGGGCGCGAGGAACACCGCGCGAAAACTGTCCTTGGGCAAGAGTGGCGGCTGGCCCTCATGATGCCAGTCCAGCAGCGAACGGCCGGTGGCTTCGACCACTTCGATCGCGCGCGCAATGCGCGTGCGATCACGCAGGTTCAATCGCGCGGCGGCTCGCGGATCGGAGGCTGCGAGTTCCGCATGCAGCGCCTCGACGCCGTTCCGCTCCAGCCGCGCTCGAACGTCCTCGCGCACCTCGGGGGGGATCGGCGGCACCACGGAGAGACCCGCCGTCAGCGCCTTGAAATAGAGCCCGGTGCCGCCGATGAAGATCGGCAGGCGGCCTTCGGCTTGCGCCTCTTCGAGCGCCTTGGCCGCCTCGCCCACCCAGGCGCCAGCCGAAAAATTCACGGCCGCATCGACATGGCCGTAGAGGCGATGAGGCACCTGCGCCTCGTCGCCAGGTGAGGGGCGCGCGGTGATGATGCGGAGGTCACGGTAGACCTGCATGGAATCGGCATTGATCACCACCCCGCCCGCAGCGAGCGCAAGCTCGAGCGCCAGCGCCGACTTGCCGCTTGCGGTCGGGCCTGCGATAAGCACCGCCTTGCCAACATGCCTTCTGCCGACTTTCCCCTCGCTCACGAAAACCTCAAATGTCCCTCGTTGCCACGCTGATCTGCAATCCGAATAATCCCGCGCTCGATTCGACCATCGTCGACGGCGCCCGCGCCGTGCTGCCTCAGGCAGCTCCCGCGCACTGGCTGTTCGACGGGGTTGCAGTCGACATCCCCTTCGGCGCCGACAGTAACCTCGAAGGCGACCGTCACGCCATCGAGCAGCGGCTCCGCGAACTTCGCGGCGACCTCCCCATCGACATCGTCGTGCAGCCAGTCGGCTTCCGGCGCAAGAAGCTTTTTCTCGCCGACATGGATTCCACCATGATCGGCCAGGAATGCATCGACGAGCTCGCCGATTTCGTCGGGGTGAAGGCCCATGTGGCAGCCATCACCGAGCGTGCGATGCGCGGCGAGGTCGAGTTCGAGCCGGCGCTACGCGAGCGCGTCGCGCTGCTCAAGGACCTCCCCGCCAGTGCCGTCGACGAGGTGCTGGCCAAGCGCATTACGCTGACGCCGGGTGGCCGCGAACTGGTCGCGACCATGCGCGCCCATGGCGCCTATGCCTGTCTCGTCTCCGGCGGCTTCACGCTGTTCACCAGTGCGGTCGCCACCAGGATCGGTTTCCAGGAGAACCGCGCCAACGAGCTCGTCGTCCGCGACGGCAAGTTCACCGGCGAGGTGAAGGAGCCGATCTTGGGGCGCGCGGCAAAGCTCGCGACTCTGGTGGATCTGATGGAATCGTTCGATCTCGACGACGTGGACTCGCTGGCGGTCGGCGACGGCGCCAATGATCTCGCGATGATCCAGGCGGCGGGCCTGGGCGTGGCGTATCACGCCAAGCCCGCAGTTGCCGCCGCTGCGGCGGCGCGCATTGATCACGGCGATCTCACTGCGCTGCTCTATGCGCAGGGGTATCGGCGCGAGGAGTTCGTGGAGGGGTAGTCTCCTCTCCACTGTCATCACCCGCGAAAGCGGGTGATCCAGTGTTCCAAAGACAGGGCGAGGATACGGAAAAGCCGCAGCGTACTGGATGCCCCGCTTTCGCGGAACATGACAGTGAATGTGTGGCGACTCGTGCGCCTACTGCACGCTCAGCGCCACGAAGCGCAGCTCGCCGTCGGCGTTCGACACCAGCAGCAGCACCGACTTCTTGCCGTCCTTCTTGAGCTGGTCGACCCGCTTCTGGATGTCGGCGCCGCTGGAGACGGCCTCCTGCGCGACTTCGACGATGACGTCGCCGGTAGAGAGGCGCTTCTCGGCGGCATCCGAATTGGCGTCGACATTGGTGACGACCACGCCCTTGACGCTGTCCTTGATCTTGTAGCGCGTACGCAGATCCTTGCTCAGCGCCGCGAGATCGAGGCCGAGCGCCTTCTGTGTCACAGTCTTTTCAGGCGCGGGCTCGTCGGTCTTCACTGCGGCCTGCACCTTGTCGGCATCCTGGAGGCGCCCGAGCGTGACCTTCTTGGTCTCCTCCTGACCCTTGCGGATGATGACGACGTCGACCTCCTTGCCGACCGCGGTGTCCGCGACCACGCGAGAGAGATCCTTGGGGTCCTTGACGTCCTTGCCATCGAACTTGACGACGACGTCGCCGGGCTCGATGCCGGCCGGTTTGGCCGGGCCCTTGTCGTCGATGCCGGCAACCAGCGCGCCGCGCGGCGGCTTTATGTTGAGGCTCTCGGCGATCTCGTCGGTGACGCTCTGGATGCGCACGCCCAGCCAGCCGCGGCGCAATTCGCCGAACTGGCGGAGCTGGTCGACGACACCTGCGACCGTCTTCGACGGTACGGCGAAGCCGATGCCGATCGAGCCGCCGGACGGCGAGATGATCAGTGTGTTGACGCCGATGACGTCGCCATCGAGGTTGAACAGCGGACCGCCGGAATTCCCGCGATTGATGGAGGCGTCGGTCTGAATGTAGCTGTCATAGGGACCTGACGAGATGTCACGGTTCTTCGCCGAGACGATACCGGCCGTCACGGTGCCGCCGAGGCTGAAAGGATTGCCGATCGCGACGACCCAGTCGCCGAGGCGCAGCTTGTCGGAATCGCCGAACTTCACCGACACCAGCGGTTTCGACGGCTTGAACTTGAGCACGGCAAGGTCGGTCTTCTTGTCGACTCCGACCAGCTCGGCCTTGATCTTGGTCCCGTCGTTGAGAATGACGTTGATCTCGTCAGCATCCGCGATGACGTGGTTGTTGGTGACGACGACGCCTGACGTGTCGATGATGAAGCCACTTCCGAGCGAGTTGGTCTTGCGCGGCGCGGGGCCGTTCTCGCCGCCCTTGCTGCCGCCGCCGGGACCCTTGCGATTCTTGAAGAAGTCGTCGAAGAACTCCTCGAAGGGCGAGCCGGGCGGCAGTTGCGGCATGGCATTGCCGCCGCCGCCTCCCTTGGCCTCGACGGTCTGCGAGGTCGAGATGTTGACGACCGCGTCGATCACCTTCTCGGCGACGTCGGCGATGCCATCCGGTCCGCGCGCATAGGCCGGTGTGCCGAATGCGCTGAAAGCGCCGACGGCGAGCGCGGCCAGCCCTAAGCGCAAACGGGTCGGGGCAATGGTGGCAGCGGTCATTGTGATCTCCAGGAAACAAGGATTCGACGTCAAGACTGCGCTCGAACGGGGGGACGGCGCAAGCGCGGACCTTAACGGGCCTCAAGACCCGGATAATAAGGCGAAAACCGGTCCCTCGCCTTCACTTTGGCGTTGGTGCGACGGCTAAATTGGACGTCGCATAACCCAGATCAGGATCAGGCCGGCCACGGCCGAACCAATGCCAACCGCCCGCAGGACATTGTCCGGCGTGGCCATCGCGCTTTTCATGGCCTTGCGCATCCAGGCCGGGCTTGCCGCGAACATCAAGCCTTCCAGCACGAACAGGATGCCCAAACCGATGAGGAAGTCGGTGAACGCAATGGACCTCATCGGATTGGAACCTCCCGTTGTGCTGTTCTTGTCTGGACGAAGGGCGGCCAGACCTGCCGCCCTTGTCTCACTTACGGCTTCGCCGGCGTCGTGGTCGCCGTCTTGCCGGACGGGTTACCAAAGAACCGGAAGAAATCCGAGTCCGGGCGCAGCAGGAAGCGGGTGTCGTTCGCGCGCAGCCCGTTCTCATAGGCCGTCATCGAGCGGTAGAAGGCGAAGAAATCCGCATCCTTGCCGTAGGCTTCGGCGAACAGACGGTTGCGCTCGGCATCGCCAACGCCGCGCGTCTGCTCGGCCAGCGACCTTGCATCCGCCTCGATCACGGTCGCCTCGCGGTCGGCCTTGGAGCGGATCTCCTGTGCCTTCTGGCCGCCCTGCGCGCGGAACTCGGCGGCTTCGCGCTCGCGTTCGGTCTTCATGCGCTGATAGACCGCCTGGCTGTTCTGCTCCGGCAGATCGGCGCGGCGGATCCGGACGTCGACGACCTGGATGCCGTAGCCGTCGGCCTCGTGGTCGAGCTGATCGCGGATGCGCTGCATCAGCTTCTCGCGGTCGTCGCGGACCACGTTGATGAAGGTCACCTCGCCGAGCACCCGGCGCAGCGCCGCGTTCAACAGCGTGGTGAGCTGGATGTTGGCGGCCTGGATCGAGCCGATGCTCTGATAGAAGCGCAGCGCGTCCTTGATGCGGTAACGCGCGAAGGCGTCGACCACGAGCCGCTTCTGGTCGGACGCGATCGCTTCCTGCGACGGGTTCTCCAGATCGAGGATGCGCTTGTCGATGTTGATCACCGAATTCCACGGCGCCTTGAAGTGCAGGCCGGGAGCGGTGACGACGTCGACGGGCTTGCCGAACTGCAGCACGATGGTCTGCTCGGTCTGCGCCACCGTGAACAGGGACATGTAGCCCACGATCACGACGAGCAGGAGGCCGAGCAGCGTGACGATGCCTGTAACCGGAGATCTCATCGGTTGCCTCCGGTCGTCTGCTGGCCGGTTGCGGGCGGCCGCTTGGCCGTCAGCTCGCTGAGCGGCAGATAAGGCACGACGCCCTGGCCCGACTGGCCGCCGTCATAGATCAGCTTTTCCGAGCCGCCGAGCACGCGCTCCATCGTCTCCAGATAAATCCGTTCACGCGTCACGTCGGGCGCCTTCTTGTATTCCTCGTAAACCTTCAGGAAGCGCGAGCTCTGGCCCTTGGCCTCGGCGACCGTCTGCTCCCTGTAGCCTTCGGCGGCCTGCATGATTTGCGCCGCACGTCCGCGTGCCTGCGGCACGACCTGGTTGGCATAGGTCTGCGCCTCGTTCTGCAGCTGCTCGAGATTGGCGCGCGCCGCCTGGACGTCGCGGAAGGCGTCGATCACCTGCGCCGGAGGGTCGACCTTCTGCATCTGCACCTGGCTGATCTGAATGCCGGCGCCGTAGCTGTCCAGGGTCTTCTGGATCAGTTCCTGCACGCCTTGTTCGGTGACGTTGCGCGCGCCGGTCAGGATCGGCTGGATCTGCGAGCGGCCGATCACCTCGCGCATCGCGCTCTCGGCGACCGCCTTCACGGTGCCTTCGGGATTCTGGATGTTGAAGAGGAAATCGCCGACACCATTGGGCTTGATGCGCCAGAGTACGGTGAAGTCGACGTCGACGATGTTCTCGTCGCCGGTCAGCATCAGGCTCTCTTCGGGCACGTCACGAATGGAACGGCCGCGCCGCGCCGGATCGTCGATCAGCGTCATGCCGATGGAGATGGTGGAAACGCGCAACGCCTTTGGCAGCAGCACTGTCTCGATCGGATAGGGCAGATGATAGTTCAGGCCGGGCTCGACGGTGCGGACATGCTTGCCGAAGCGCAGCACGACGCCGAGCTCTTCGGACTGCACCCGGAAGAAGCCCGACAGCAGCCAGAACGCGACGATGAGCAGCACGATCAGCGTGATACCGATGCCGGAGAAATACCCGCCCGGCATGATCTGCTGGAGGCGATCCTGGCCGCGCCGCAGAAGGTCTTCCAGATCCGGCGGCCTTGGCCCGACCGGCTGCGGGCCGTTGCCCCATGGCCCCTTCGGACCCGAGCCCCATGGGCCACCGCCCTGATTCTTCCACGGCATTCGACGCTCTCCTCGGCAGGGTGAAATTGCCCCCGCCCGCTTTATCCGGTCCGGCTTTATAGGGGACAGGCAGGTCCCTTACAACGCAGCCCTCGCCGCCCTCCGAGCTAAGCTTGGGAGCAGAAAAGTCAATGTTAACATTGGCAAATGCGGTTAATGGCCCGCCCGCCGACGATATGTCACATAGGAGTAGTCGGCGCTGTCCTGGGGTCCGGCAGGATGACGGATGCGCTCAACCTCATCCCACTCTGCCCTGTCGATGTCGAAATGCGTGTCGCCTTCGGGCCGCGCATGCACTTCGGTGAGCTCGAGGCGATCGGCGCGATCGAGCCATTGCCGATAAATTTCGGCGCCACCAATCACGGTGATCTCGGCGACCGAACGCCGCAGGGCATCGCCGCGCGCGACGGCGTCTGCGTCGACAGTCGATGTCGTGACGATGGCGCCAGCGGCGCGATAATCCGCATCGCGCGTGACGACGATATTGGTGCGGCCCGGAAGTGGCCGGGGCAGGGATTCGAAGGTCTTGCGGCCCATGATCACGGGCTTGCCGATCGTGAGCGCCTTGAAGCGCGCCATGTCGGATTTCATTCGCCACGGCATCGCGTTGCCGGCGCCGATGACGCCGTTCTCCGCGATCGCGACGACGAAGACGATCTCCATCAGGTCGCGCTCCCGGCAAGCCGTGTCAGCGCGGGCCCGGTGACGCGGCACAGCGTCCAGTCCTCCAGCATGATGGCCCCGAGCGACTTGTAGAACGCGATCGACGGCGCGTTCCAGTCGAGCACCGCCCATTGCAGCCGCGACCAGCCGTTCTCGACGCATTCCCTGGCGAGGTGCACGAGCAGTGCCTTGCCGAGGCCCCTGCCCCGATGCGACGTCCGCACATACAAATCTTCGAGATAGATGCCGTGGCGGCCGCTGAATGTCGAGAAATTCGCAAACCACACCGCGAAGCCGACTGGCTCGCCGTTCCACTCAGCGAGGGCGCAATGGAGTTGCGGTCTCTCGCCGAACAGTGCGTCGGCGATGTCAGCCTCGGTCGCCTCGACCTCGTGCGAAAGCTTTTCGTACTCGGCGAGTTCGCGGATGAAAGCGAGAACCAGCCCGGCCTCTCCCGGACGCACACGGCGAATGTTGAGCGACATCGGCTTCAGACCGCGACCGCGGCCTTGATGTGCGGATGCGGATCGTAGCCGACGAGCTCAAAGTCCTCGTAACGGAAGGAGAAGATATCCTTCACATCGGGGTTGATCCGCATCACCGGCAGCGCGCGCGGCGCGCGCGTGAGTTGGAGCTTCGCCTGCTCCAGATGATTGGAATAGAGATGAGTGTCACCGAACGAATGCACGAAGTCGCCGGGCTTCAGGCCCGTGACCTGCGCTACCATCATGGTGAGCAGCGCATAAGAGGCGATGTTGAAGGGCACGCCGAGGAACACGTCGGCCGAACGCTGATAGAGCTGGCACGACAGCTTGCCGTTAGCGACGTAGAACTGGAACAGGCAGTGGCACGGCGGCAGCGCCATCTTGTCGACCTCGGCCGGATTCCAGGCCGAGACGATCAGGCGGCGCGAGTCCGGATTGCGCTTGATCATGTCGATCACGTTCGCGATCTGATCGATGCTGCGTCCGTCCGGCGCGGGCCAGGAGCGCCACTGATGGCCGTAGACGGGGCCGAGATCACCATTGGCGTCGGCCCACTCGTCCCAGATGGTGACGCCGTTGTCGCGCAGATATTTGATGTTGGTATCGCCCTTCAGGAACCACAACAGCTCATGCACGATCGCCTTCAGCGGCAGGCGCTTGGTGGTCAGCATCGGAAAACCGGCGGACAGGTTGAATCGCATCTGATGGCCGAACACCGACAGCGTGCCGGTACCGGTGCGGTCGGTCTTTTCCGCGCCGTCTGAAAGAATCCGCTCGAGCAGGTCCTGATACTGGTGCATGTGCGTGAGCCTTTGGGGAGGCGGCGAATTTAGCGGCCGCCCCCACGCTGCGACAGCGGCGATTCGCCATCCATACGCATTATACCCGGAAAAGTGAGCGTTCCCGGTGCAAACGACAAGGGGCGGAACTCAGCGTCCCGCCCCTCGTCTATCAGATTGATCCGGCTGGCCAACTTGCCAACTTGGGTTCGAGCCACGGCGCGCCCGACGCAGGCGCTGCGACCCTAGTTTTCGGATTCGGTGAACACCTCGTCGCGCTTGGCACGCAACGCGGGCAGCACCGTGAGCACCAGGAGGAAGGCCGCAATCGCGAGCAGCACGGCCGACAGCGGACGCGTCAGGAACACGCTCCAGTCGCCGCGCGAGATCAGCAGCGCGCGGCGAAGATTCTCTTCCATCAGCGGTCCGAGCACCATTCCGAGGAGCAGCGGCGCCGGCTCGAAATCGTGCTTGATCAGCCAGTAGCCGACCAGACCGAACACGCCTGCCAGGATGACGTCGACCGGCGCGTTGTTCACCGAGTAGATGCCGATCGCGCAGAAGATCACGATCGAGGGGAACATCAGCCGGTAGGGGACGCGCAACAGTCGCACCCAGATTCCGACCAGCGGCAGGTTGATGATGATCAGCATCAGATTGCCGATCCACATCGAGGCGATCATGCCCCAGACCAGCTCCGGCTGCTTCTGCATCACTTGCGGACCCGGCACGATGCCGTGGATGGTCATCGCACCCACCATCAGCGCCATCACGGCGTTGGGCGGAATGCCGAGTGTCAGCAACGGGATGAAGGAGGTCTGCGCCGCGGCATTGTTGGCGCTTTCCGGCGCCGCAACGCCCTCGATCGCACCGCGGCCGAACCGCGACGGGTTCTTGGCGATCTTCTTCTCGAGCGTGTAGGACGCAAAGGACGCGATGACAGCGCCACCACCCGGCAGAATGCCGAGGATCGAGCCGAGCACGGTGCCGCGCAGGATCGCGGGCGTCGAGTCGATCAGGTCCTTCCTGGTCGGCATCAGGCCGGTGATCTTCTGCTGCACCAAGTCGCGGTTCATCTCGGCGCCGGCGTCGAGGTTGCGGATGATCTCGGCGAAGCCGAACACGCCCATCGCCACCGTCGCAAAGCCGAGACCGTCGGCAAGCTCCGGAATGTTGAACGCCATGCGCGAGGCGCCGGTCTCGATGTCGGAGCCGACCATCGACAGCATCAGGCCGAACACGATCATCGCGATCGCCTTCAGCACCGAGCCCTTGGCCAGCACCACCGCGAAGATCAGGCCGAGCACCATCAGCGAGAAATATTCGGCCGGGCCGAACGCCAGCGCGAGCTTTGTCAGCGGCGCACCGAGCACGGCGATGAGCACGGTCGCGACGCAGCCGGCGAAGAACGAGCCGATCGCCGCGATCGCCAGCGCCGGGCCGGCACGGCCCTGCTTTGCCATCTGGTGGCCGTCGATGGCGGTGACGACCGACGTCGCCTCACCGGGAATGTTGACCAGGATCGAAGTGGTGGAGCCGCCGTACTGGGCACCGTAATAAATGCCGGCGAGCATGATCAGGGCGCCGACCGGCGGCAATCCGAACGTGATCGGCAGGAGCATCGCCACGGTCGCGACGGTACCGATACCGGGCAGCACGCCGACCAGCGTGCCGACCAATGCGCCAATCAGGCACATGAGAATATTGATCGAGATCGGGAGCGACAGACCGTAGAGCCACCAGGGTGACCACCAGGATATCTGAAACACCACACCGAAACCGAGGCCCAGATTGTGGAAGAGATCGAACATCACACCCTCACTGAACCAGGAAGCGCGGGAACATCGGCATCGGCAGCCCGAGCACGTAGGGGAAGAGCAGCGCGCAGCCGAGCGTCAGGCAGGCGCCGACGATGATCGCTTCGACCCAGCGCGTCTCATGCGTGCCCATCGCCGCGATCAGGAAGCTCGTGAATGCCGTAACCACCACCCCAAGGGGACGAATCGCCAGTGCGAAGAACACGATCGAGACCATCACGAAGAGCGGCCCGCGCCAGGCATAGTGCGCCATGCCCGGCCCGTCGGTCAGCAGTCCCGTCAACGCGATGCCGGCGCCCAGTGCGACGAGCAGCCCACCAAACATCCGCGGCGCCGTGCCGGCACCAAAGGAGAAGCCGCGCATCCCCTGCAAATCGCTGGAGGCCCACAGTGCGAACAAGGCGAGCGCCATCAGCACGATCCCGCCGACATAGTCCTGCGCCGACCTGATCGTCATGAAGAATGTGAGAATCGCCACCGCAAAGATCGGATAGGAATAGATCAGCGCCAGCAGCACATCGGATGACGCCTTCTTCGTGTCACCGCCTGCCGCCCCGAGCAACGCGCCGGGCGCGCCCGCGAGCAGCGCCGTAGCGTGGCTGATCACCACGGCGGCCGGGCCGCGTCCCGCGCCCCAGCCAAAGATCGTCCCGAACGACCAGATGAACTCGAAAATCTGCGGCGCTATGGCCAGCAGACAAAAGCTGATCACCACCGAGGTGTTTCGGTTGGCTGTCGCCGAGTGGCCCATCGTATCGGCCATGCATGTCTCCTCCGCGACCCGTAAGCCACGAGCACTGTTGTTCTAATCGGCTGGAAATCGATGCCCCCGCCCGGATCCTTGCCTAGCCATTTTCATTACACAATGCCAGCAAAACCCAACAAGCCCCCGACCAGCAAAATCCATAGTGGATTGATGCGCGAGACGGATGCGACCACTGCAACCGTCGCGGTCAGAAGCAGCGCAGCAAGCGTGCGATCGGTCGACTCGGCGAGGATCAGGGCGCTCGCCGCCATCAGGCCGATCGAGAGCGGAACCAGTGCAGCCTGGATCAGCCCGGGCCAGCGCGATTGGCTCGGCCGGTTGAGGAGCCGGCTGACATAATAGGCAAGCAGCGCGGTGGGCAGGCACATGGCCAAGGTCGCCGCCAGGGCGCCGGGGATGCCGGCGACGGCATAGCCGATTAACGTGACGATAAGCACGTTCGGACCTGGTGAGAGCTGCGCGATCGCATAGGCGTCGGCAAACTGCTTGTCGGTCATCCAGTGATGCACGTCGACCGCGATGCGGTGCATCTCGGGCACCGCCGCCGCGGCACCGCCGACCGCGAACAGCGACATCAGACCGAAGGTCGAGATCAGCGCCCAGATCGGGTTCTCCGCGTTCATGCTGCTACCTTCCGCCGCATCAGGAAAATGGCGCCGACGCTGGCGGGGATCGCAACCAAAAGCACGGCCTGGAGCGGCAGGCGAAAGACGCCAATGGCGAGGAAGACGCCCAGCATCAGGATGAGCGCGACGGCGTCCAGCCGCTTGAGCAGCGGCGTCATCATCCGGAAGACCACCGCGATCAAGAGACCGACGGCCGAACAGGAGATGCCCGTGAGGATGCGGCGCAGCACCTCCACATCGCCGAACCGGGCATAGATGATCGCGAGCACCGTCATGATCAGCGTGGGCGGCAGCAACAGCCCCGCAAAGGCGGCAATGCCGCCGGCGATCCCGCGCAGCCGCGCGCCGAACACCATCGACAGATTGACGATGTTCGGCCCGGGCAGGAAATGGCAGAGCGCAAACGTCTCGTTGAACTCGTCCGCCGTCATCCAGCGGTGCTGTTCGACGATGGCCTGCCGGGCGAATACCAAAACCCCTCCGAAGCCCGCCAGCGACATCCGCGCGAAGGCCAGAAACAGCGCCAGCAGCCCGGGCGGAACGGCGCGAGTGGCTGGCCGGTCCGGCTCTTGAACTGGTTGTTGGGCAGCCGGTGCGGAATCCTCGGACATGTCAGGAGCTTAGAACGCCGGCCGGCGCGCGGCCAAGCCTGCCGGGAACCTATCCCAAGCGAACCTCGGAATGGTCGCTCGAAACACCTGTTATTTGAAACCTTTGCCCCCTATATTGGGAGTGCCGGTTCGCCGGCTATGGAAATAAACGGTCGTCGCAATAAACCATTCGGACCCGGGGGCGGTACCCGGCGCCTCCACCAAAGCCCACCAGCGGGCTAGCCCTGAAAGCGGGCTTTGGCGGGGGCGAAATAGGATCGACGAGGGCGTAAAGGGCGTTCTTTTTCCCGGTATTGTTCCGCCGTTATCGGGCTATGCAATAGTTGCCAACGACAACTTTGCTCCGGTTGCTCAGGCTGCGTAACGCAGTTTGAAAGACCATTCTGAAGTCCTAACGGGTTAAGCTCCGTTAGGCGGGGTTCGGAGGCACCTGGCAACAGAAGCCTCCACTTACCTCTTATTTCCTACCCCGCGGGGACTCCTGTTGACCCGTCAGGCGCGGTACTATTGCAGCTTGGCGAGTCGGGCCGGCAGGGCCCAGCTCCTGGAATGCAACAGGACCACCATGGCGACCGATCATATCCGATACGATGTGCTGGCCCGCGACGCGCTGCGCGGCGTGTTGCGCAAGGTGCTGACCGACGCCGCGTCCCAAGGACTGCCCGGCGAGCATCATTTCTTCATCACCTTCGTGTCGAAGGCCGAGGGCGTGAAGCTGTCGTCGCGGCTGCTGGCCCAATATCCGGAAGAGATGACGATCATCCTGCAGCACCAGTTCTGGGATCTGACCGTGCTCGAAGACCGCTTCGAGGTCGGCCTGTCCTTCGGCGGCATTCCGGAGCGGCTGATTGTGCCGTTCAGCGCCATCAAGAGCTTCCTCGATCCGTCCGTCAAATTCGGTCTCCAGTTCGAGACCTCCGATGTCGCCGACGTCTCGGCCGAGACATTGCCGGCCGCTCCCGCCCCGTCCGCGGTCGCGGTGCCGACGCCTGCCACTGAGCCCGCAGAAGGCGCCGAAGAACCGGCGGCTCCGAACCAGGGCGGCGCCGAAGTCGTGCGATTGGATCGTTTCCGCAAGAAATGATCTAGATCGGACTGGCGCCCGTCGCAGGCGGCCAAACTCCCTATATAGAGGCACATGAAGAGGCCGCGTGGCATTTCGCGCGGCGGAATGGATGTGCTCATGGCCAAAACTTCCCGCTCGAAGATTTCCCGCTCGAAGACCGACGGCTCCTCGCGCCCGGCGACCCGCACCGAGACCGACAGCTTCGGCCCCATCGAGGTCCCCGCCGACCGTTATTGGGGCGCGCAGACCGAACGCTCGCGGCAGAATTTTCGCATCGGCATCGATCGCATGCCGATCTCGCTCGTGCATGCGCTCGGCATCGTCAAGCTCGCCGCGGCGCAGACCAACCAGGAGCTCGGCCTGCTCGACCAGCGCCGCGCCAATGCCATCATCCGCGCCGCGCGCGAGGTGATCGAGGGCAAGCTGGACGATCATTTCCCGCTGGTGGTGTGGCAGACCGGCTCGGGCACCCAGAGCAACATGAATCTCAACGAGGTCATCGCCAACCGCGCCAATGAGCTCCTGGGCGGCGAGCTCGGTGCCAAGAAGCCGGTGCATCCCAACGATCACGTCAACATGAGCCAGTCGTCGAACGACTCGTTCCCGACCGCGATGCACATCGCGGCGGCAAGCCGCATCACCGCCGATCTCGTCCCTGCCCTCGGGGAATTGCTGCGTGCCCTGCGCAAGAAGGAGAAGGAGTTCGCAAAGATCGTCAAGATCGGCCGCACCCACACCCAGGACGCAACGCCGCTGACGCTCGGCCAGGAATTTTCCGGCTATGCCGCGCAGGTCGAAAGCGGAATCGCCCGGCTCAAGGTCGCGGTGAAGGAGCTCTATCCGCTGGCGCAGGGCGGCACCGCCGTCGGCACCGGCCTCAATTCGAAGCCGCGCTTTGCAAAACTGTTCGCAAAGCACGTTGCCGGGATTACGAAGCTGCCCTTCACCAGCGCGGCCAACAAATTCGAGGCACTGGCGTCGAACGACGCCTATGTGCTGGCGCACGGCGCCATCAATTCGGTCGCGACAGGCCTGTTCAAGATCGCCAACGACATCCGCCTGCTCGGATCGGGTCCGCGGTCGGGCCTCGGCGAACTGATGCTGCCGGAGAACGAGCCGGGCTCCTCCATCATGCCCGGCAAGGTCAATCCGACGCAGTGCGAGGCGATGACGATGGTGTGCTGCCAGGTGTTCGGCAATCACACCGCGATCACGGTCGCCGGCAGCCAGGGCCATTTTGAGCTCAACGTCTACAAGCCCGTGCTGGCCTACAACATGCTGCACTCGATCCGGCTGATGGCGGACGCCGCGCGCTCCTTCACCGAGCATTGCGTCAGCGGCATCCGCGCCGACGAGAAGCGCATCAGGGAGCTGATGCAGCGTTCGCTGATGCTGGTGACGGCGCTCGCTCCCAAGATCGGCTACGACAACGCGGCCAAGGTGGCCAAGACGGCGCATGCCAACGGCACCACCCTGAAGGAAGAGGCGCTGCGGCTCGGCTTCGTCTCGGCGGAGGAGTTCGACCGCCTGGTGCGCCCCGAGAAAATGACAAGCCCGGGATAAATTCCGAATTCCGATAGCCATCCGTAATGATACGGAGCCCCTGGCTCCATTAAATGTAGGGCTTAAAGGACGGGATTTGATTACCGTCAATGTCGCGGCGGGATTGCGTGTTATGCAGCCCCTCCGCCCCCACGGGGCGGAATTCATCGTTTGATGGCCCAAGGGTCGATTGACGAGGACAAGCGAATGGCGATCAAGTCTCATTGGGCGCAGTGCGGCGCACAGTTTCTGAATGTTTCATCCTGCCCACGGAGGATCGGATGATGGAGACGCGACATGGCGAACGTCATCAACCTGAATCGTTTCCGGAAGCGCGCCGAGCGGGAAGCCACGGCGAAGCAGGCGGACGCCAACCGAACGAAGTTCGGCCGCACGAAGGCGGAGCGGTCGGCGGAGGAGACGCGCGCGGACCAGGCGAAGGCGCACCTGGACCAGCACCAGATCGATCGCGAGGAGCAGCCATGAAGTCGCCCGTCGTGAAACGGTCGATCGTCGTCGCCGGTCACAAGACCAGCGTCAGCCTGGAAGAGGCGTTCTGGAACGGCATGAAGGAGATCTCGGGCCTGCGCAACATGACGCTGTCCGAGCTGGTCGGCGAGATCGACGGCAACCGCCAGCAGGGCAACCTGTCCTCGGCGATCCGCCTGTTCGTGCTCGACTACTTCAAGAGCCGCGCCATGGCCGCCATCCAGGCGGAAAAGGTCCCGGCCCAGTAGCCGTCTTGGTGCCGAGCTTGGCGCCCGATCTTGGCGCCAATCACCTCCGTCACGAAGCTGGTACTTTAAAATCACTCTAAGGTGCAGTTTCAGCGACCGAGCGCGCTTGACCTCGATGCCCTGCGTTGAAAATACAGGGCATGACCGACACCCATGATACGCGTCCGCAGATGCCGCTGGGCCTGGCCCAGCGCGGCTATACCGGCGTCATCCAGCACCTTTCCCCCAAGGACGCAGGCTCGGCGCTCTCGGACATCGAGCTCGAGAGCCGGCTGATCGAGCTCGGCTTCGTCGAGGGCGCACGGGTCGAGGTCCTGCACGAGGGGCTGGTCGGGCGCGACCCCATCGCCGTGCGGGTCGACAGCATCACCATCGCGGTCCGCCGTCGCGAAGCCATGGCCATCATCGTCGCCTGAGGCGACCGGACCCCAACTCCATGGAATTGCCCCTACTTCATCTCGCCCTGGTGGGCACGCCAAACAGCGGCAAGACCTCGCTGTTCAATGCACTGACCGGCAGCCGGCAGAAGGTCGCGAACTATCCAGGCGTCACCGTCGAGCGCAAGGAAGGCTTCTTCGTCACGCCTTTGGGGCGCCAGGTCTCCGTGGTCGACCTGCCCGGCACCTATTCGCTGCGCGGGCGCAGCCCGGACGAGGAGATCACCCGCGACTTCGTGCTCGGCAAGGCTTCCGGCGAGACCCTGCCCGACCTCGTGCTGTGCGTGGCCGATTCCACCAATCTACGCCTGACCATCCGCCTGCTGCTCGAGCTCAAGCGCACCGGCCGGCCGATGATCCTCGTGCTCAACATGTTCGATATCGCGACTCGCCGCGGCATCACTGTCGACGTCGCGCGGCTGGCCAAGGAGCTCGGCGTGCCCGTGGTCACCTCGATCGCGGTGCGCAAGGGCGGCACGGCCGACCTGCTGTCGCTGACCGACGAGATTTCGGCAAAGCTCGCGGCCGAGCCGGGGGAAAACAATTGGCGGGCGCTCAGCGTGGCCGATCTGCGCGCCACCCAGCGCGAAGCCGACCGCATCATCGCCGATTGCGTCAGCCTGCCCAGCCGGCCCGACACCTGGACCGCGCGGATCGACGCGATCGTGCTGCATCCCGTCGGCGGGCTGATCGTGCTCGCGGCTATCCTGTTCGTGATGTTCCAGGCGGTGTTCGCCTGGGCGCAGCCGCTGATGGAGCTGCTCAACTCCGGCTTCGACTCCCTCGGCGAGTTCGTGCACGCCACCCTGCCGGCAGGCCTGCTGCAGAGCTTCCTTCAGAACGGCGTGATATCAGGCGTCGGCAGCGTCATCGTGTTCCTGCCGCAGATCATCATCATCTTCCTGTTCATCCTGCTGCTGGAAGATTTCGGCTACATGGCGCGCGCCGCGTTCCTGATGGACCGCATCATGGGCGGTGCCGGCCTGCACGGCCGCGCCTTCATTCCGCTGCTGTCGAGCTTTGCCTGCGCCATCCCCGGCATCATGGCGACGCGCGTGATCGACAACAAGCGCGACCGGTTGACCACGATCCTGATCGCGCCGCTGATGACCTGCTCGGCGCGCATTCCCGTCTACACGCTGATCATCTCCGCCTTCATTCCGGCCAAAGAGGTCTGGGGCTTCATCAACCTCCAGGGCCTCGTGATGTTCGGCCTCTACGCAGCCGGCATCATCAGCGCGCTTGCCGTCTCGTTCCTGATCAAGTTCTTCATGCTGCGCGACTATGCGCCGGCGCCTTTCATGCTGGAGCTTCCGGACTACAAGATGCCGCGGCTGAAATCGATCGCGATCGGCGTCTATACGCGGGCCAAGATGTTCCTGCACCGCGCCGGCACCACGATCTTCTCGATGATGGTGCTGATCTGGTTCTTGGCCTCGTTCCCGCAGCCGCCCGCGGGCGCCACCGAACCGGCGATCGACTTCAGCCTGGCCGCGATCATCGGCAAGGCGCTCGAGCCGCTGCTGGCGCCGGTCGGCTTCAACTGGCAGATCGCGGTCGCGCTGATCCCGGGCATGGCGGCGCGCGAGGTCGCGGTCGCAGCGCTCGGCACCGTCTATGCGATCGAAGGCGGCAAGGAAGCGGCCGAGCAGATCGGCCAGGTGCTGGCGACGAAATGGTCGCTCGCGACTGCGCTGTCGATGCTCGCCTGGTACATCTTCGCCCCGCAATGCGCATCCACGCTCGCCGTGATCCGGCGCGAGACCGGAAGCTGGACCTGGATGGCCGTCACCTTCTTCTACATGCTGGTGCTGGCCTATGCCGCGAGCCTTCTGACCTACAATGTCGCGGTCGCGTTCGGGGCGGGGTAGCCTCTCTCGAAACTAAAAGCGCTAAAACAACCCCATGCACAGTAGACGGGGGTTGTGAAATCAATGGCTTACGCGTGTGCTAAAATCAGCTGAGCGTAGCTGGCCAGGACCAACGCGGCACACAAGGCCGGTTGCGCCGTCGGGCAAAACAGGCGCATGATGGTATTGTCAGAGAATTGGCGAGACGCTCGGTGATGGCAAGATACCGGAGCTTGGCACGCCTTCTCAGCCGCTGGCCTGTGTTGCCGGGAACGACGCAGTGAACACCGTTTCATCCCGCATCGACGAAGCGACGATCAACCCGCCATGGGCGCGCGCGATCTCCTGGGCGATGTACAGTCCGAGCCCAAGCCCTTTCTGGTTCGGCAGAACGTCGCCGCGATCGAACGCCGTGAAAAGGCGCGGGATCGCATCAGCCGGAATTGGCGCGCCCTTGTTGGCAACGCTGAGATCAAAGCCAGCGCCGATCGCCTGCGCCAGCACCCTGATCGGCTTGTCGGCGGCGCCATAGGAGATCGCGTTGCCGAGAAGATTGGACAGCATCTGACCTATGCGGTCGGCGTCGATTTTCATAGGTCCCGGAACGTTGACGACCGTTTCGATGACGCGATCCGGATGCACGTTCTCGAACTCCGCGACAATCTGCTTGATGACAGGCTCGAGTGGCTGTTCTTTCAGCTTGAGCTGCATCCCGGCGCCGAGCCGCGCACGGGCGAAGTCCATGACATTGTCGATCAGGCCCGCCATCCGGGCCACGCTTCCCTGCAGGAGGTTGATCCAGTTCTTCCCCTCGTCATCGACCTTCTTGTTCAGAAGCCGCAGGCCGCCCTGGATCGAGGCGAGAGGGTTTCTCAGGTCGTGACCGAGCACGGCGATGAACTGCTCACGCAGTTCGGCATTGCGTTGTTCCAGCGCGAGCCTGTTCTCGATCAGTTCGACGCGCTCGGCCGCGTCGAGATGAGACGCGATCAGCTCCGCAAAAAGCTTGAACATGCCGATGATCTCGGGGGTCCGAAGCTTGCGCGGCTTCGGATCGATCGCGCAAAGAGTTCCGAAGAATGAACCATCGGGAAGAATGATCGGCACGGAGATGTAGCTTTGGAGGCCATATTGCGCAGGCGTGTGATGCGTGCAGTACGCGGCGTCTTCGCTGACATTCTCGATGACGACCGCCTCGCGGCTTTGCCGGATCTCATGGCAGATCGTGGTCTCGACCTTGAGCTCGTCACCGGGCTTCAGCCCGAACGCAAGTTCGTCACGCGAGGCACAGGTGATCCACCTGTCCTCGGTGACGCGGGCAACGGCGGTAAACCCCATGCCGGTGGTCCGGCTGACCACGTCCAGGATGGTCGAGACCGCAGCGATTCCGCTGACCTTGGCTATGTCGCGCTCGAAATCCATTGCCACTCCGCTTCGGAACATTCGCCCGGGGAAGACCGTCACCCCAACTAAAGCGCGTCCTTGCCACGGTGAAAAGCACTGCCAGCCAAGTTATTCCGCGTCAATGTCACCCGACGCTCCACCATTGAAGCGGCTATCTGTTCCAATGGAACAATTCAGTACTGGGAGGCTAAGCGCCGAGAGGCTTCCGAGATGAGCACCAGCAAGTGCACTTAGCATCATCCCGGAATTCAAATCGAGCTATCCGGCTCAGCGTACCCGCTCGGTGCGCTCGGTCGATGTACTGGAGCCCGAGCTGACGTCCTCTTCGTTCGAATCGCTCTCCGGCTCCTGGATCAGCACCGCCGGTTCGTCGTAACCCTTGCGGCTGCTGTAGAACACCAGCGCCATCAAGCCGATGCCGACGACCAGCGAAAACACGACACCGAGCACCAGTGCGACATAACCCGATGCTGGCACCTCCGTCGTCGTGCTGAACCAGCCGAGATAGCCGAGCGCGCCGGCACCGACGAGGAAGGCGCATAACACCGCTATGACCAGCCATCTGGCGATCTTGCCGTCTCCGGGAGCGGGTGATTCCGGTTGCCCGTCTGTGCTGTTCATGGATCTCTCCTCATGGCGCACGCGTCGCGCGGCCGTCCCATTGCGCTAGCGGGCGGTGACCTTGGTCGCGATCGCGTGCAGGGCCGCCGTCATAGCGACAATTGCAGCCTTGGCCGGCTCGCCGATGCCGTGACGCCCGGCGAGATACGCCGGATCATTGTACGACAACCAGGTCGCGCCTTGCTCGTCCTGCCAGATCAGCGCCTTCAGCGGCAGATCGATGCCGCTGGTCTGCGACTGCTGCATCAATGGCGTACCACCCCTGGCGTTCCCGAAGATGATGAGATTGGTCGGGCGCAACGGCAGGCCGGCAGCGGCGGCACCCGCGGCATGATCGACATGGGCGAATATTGTGAGGCCCTTGGCCGTCACCTCGGCCTCCAGCCGCATCATCGTCTCTTCAGGCCCGAAACTGCTCCTGATCGTGATCAGTCCATCGACGGCCATTGCTTGGGTCTCCCATAAACATGTCGCAGCAACCAAAGCGAGGATCTTGACCAGCGCCGAAACCCTCATGATCACACGCTCATTTCTTGCGGAATAGTTTTGCCGGGTCGAATTCCGGGTCCGGAATGAAGCCGTCGCGGTTGGGCATCTTGATCTTCGGCAAGCTGTCCTTATCAACCTTGCCGTCGGGGGGAACGATGCCATTCAGACTCAGGATGTAGGCGGTGACGGCATAGGTGTCGTCGGTGCTGAGCGAACCCGGTGTGGGATATGGCATCGCGCGGTGAATGTAGTCGTACAAGGTCGTCGCATACGGCCAGAAGCTGCCGACGGTCTTGACGGGCGCGCTGGAGGCGAGTGTGCCCTGTCCACCGGCCAGACGATCCTTGATCCCGCCCTCGCCGTTGTCGCCATGACAGGCCGCGCAATTGTCGGCGAAGACCTGCTTACCCTGCGCAACCGTGCCGCTGCCGACAGGCAGATCCTTGCCATCGGGTGCGACGTCGATGTCCCATAGCTTGATCTCCTCCGGAGTCGCGGGACGGCCGAAATCGAATGCAAATGCGGGCGCCGCGAGCAGGCCGAGCGTGAGAGCCGCTGCGACAAGCCGATTGTCATGCGAGGACATTGCGGACCCTCCCGGCCTCGTCGATGCTCCAGGTCTGCTGGGCGTTGTAGTGGAACAGCGCATTGCTCCCCATCGCGGCGATGAAGGACTGCCGGTCCGGCTGAACATTGCCTTGCTCGTCGGTCGCGCGGCTCACGATCCGTGTCGGCTTGCCGTCCCAGACCCAATCTATCTGAAATCGAACCTGGGCCTTCGACAGCACCGGCTGATTCAGCTGCGCCTGATTCCAGGTTTTCGCGCCGTCAGTCGATATCTCGACCTTGGCGATCTTGCCATGGCCGCTCCAGGCGAGACCGGAGATTATGTTGTAGCCGGGCTGGATCTGCATCGTGCCGGAGGGCTGCGTGATGACGGAGTTGGTTTCCATCCTCAGCTGGAACTGGCGGGCCTTGCCGCTGGCAAGCAGCTGCGTGTAGCGTGCCGTTTCCCAGCGGGTCATCCAGGGCTCAGTGCCGAATTTGAGACGGCGCAGCCATTTGATGTTGAGGTTACCCTCGAAGCCCGGCATCACCAACCGCACTGGAAAGCCGTGCGCGGGGCGCAGCGGTTCGCCGTTCTGACCGTAGGCCACAAAGGCCTCGTTCACGATTTCGTCGGTCAGCGGGATGCTGCGGTCGACGCCGGCGCCGTCGCCTCCCTCGGCGAGCATCCAGTTCGAGTTCTTCTCCTTGCCCGCGAGACCCATGAGGAACTTCAGCGGAACGCCGGTCCACTCATTGGTGCTGACGAGGCCGTGCGTGTTCTGCACCGTCAGATCAGGGTCCGCCTTCTTCCAGTTTTCCCAGCCGTTTCCGGTGCATTCGATGAAGACCACGCGCGTGACCGACGGCATCCGCTTGAGATCGTCGACGCTGAACACCAGCGGCTTCTGAACCAGGCCATGGATGAGCAGACGGTGCTGCGCGGGATCGATGTCCGGCACCCCGGAATGGCTGCGCTCGTAATGCAGATCGGTCGGCGTGATGTTGCCCACCAGCTTCTGATGCGGCGTCTTGGAGTTGATGGCATCACCGGGGTCGACGTTGCGCTTGCCTGGTCCTGCTTCGGGAATGCGATCGATCTTGACGAAGCGCGACCGTTCGCTGTAGGCGCCGAGATCGGCACCGGGCCCGCGATCGGGGATTTCGGCCAGCGTTTCCGCGGCCGCCGCTTCGGTCGCGACCGCCCCCAGGACGCCCGCCGACAGGCCTCCCACAAAACCACGGCGCGAGACGCTCGCGGGCCGTTGCAGTGATTCGATTTCCGATTTGGAGGTCATGCAATCTCCGTCGACTTTCGTGCTGATTTGGAAACTCCACCGCTTTTCCATGGGGACATTGACCGGATGCCGCCGAAATTGCCCGTTAGGATCTGTTAGAAATCATGAGGGGCGCGAAGGCGCGTCATCTTGCCCTGCTCCGAAAGCGGCTATCCGGGTCCATGGATCATTTCAGCACCGAGAACCTGACTGCCGAGAGGCTTCGTGAAGATCACCTCGCCGACCTCGTCGCATTGCATCTCGATGCGGAAGTGTCGCGCTATCTCGGCGGCGTCCGTTCGGCGGAGAGGACGAAGACCTACCTCGACACCAATATGGCGCATTGGGACCAGCATGGCTTCGGGTTGTGGGTGCTGCGAACGAAAGACGGGGCATTCGCCGGGCGAGCGGGCATCCGGCACATCCTGGTGGACGATATCGACGAGATCGAGATTGCCTACGCGTTCAAGCGCGAATTCTGGGGCCGTGGCCTTGCAAGCGAAACCGCGACCGCGCTGACCGATATCGGACTGGTACACCACCAGCTGCCGTCTCTGATCGGCCTGGTCTATGTCGACAATGGCGCATCGCGCCGCGTGCTGGAGAAGGCCAACTATCTCTTCGAGCGAAGCACATTCCGTCACGGCGAAGACGTCGTGATCTACCGAATCCGGCGGTGAGAGACGCAAGTTCGCAGGATGGGTCGCTGTCGGCGCAGTGATGTGCCATCGAAGGAGCGACGGCGGTGCCATGCTCTCCGTCATTGCGAGCGCAGCGAAGCAATCCAGACCGCCGCCGCGGGAAGATTCTGGATTGCTTCGCTGCGCTCGCAATGACGATGTGGAAACAGCCACGTAACGCGGATAGAGCGGACGCCTCAGGTGCCCTACCTGAAATACCCCAACACCAGATCGACATCCGCGCTGCCGGCCGCCGTGCCGTTCAGCTCGGCGTCGATGACGCGGCGGCAGGCTTCGATCGCGGCGTGGTCACCGAGGTCGTTGGCGGCTTCGAGCACCAGCCAGGCGGCATCGACCGAGGCCTGGTCCGCTGCTCCGCCGCCGATCTCGCCGGCTGCGGCCTTGTTGAGGTTCTTGTTCGGATTCTTGCGAACGGCGGTGCCGAATTGAGGCAACATTGCAAATACTCCCTGCCAATTCCCGGATGATGCTCGGTGTACCTGTTCGGTGTACCGCTCAGTGCACCTGCAGCTCGGGCTGACGACCCGTGACGGGATCGGAGCCGGTCTTGCGCGACTGGTAGAACTTCAAGACGCTACGCGAGGTCTCGATCTTGAGCTTGCCGAAATCGCGCTCGTTGTCGTGGAGCTCGCGCGCCGTGATCAGATGATCCTTGGCGCCGAGGAACAGCAGCGACATGGTGGTGTCCCAGGAGAAATCGAGCGCCTTGCACAGCACCAGGATCATCTCGCGATTGCGGTCCATCATCGCACGCTCGATCACGTCGACCGGCAGCGACGACAGAAGCGACAGGCCGATCTGCACCTCGTCGAAGCGGTGCTGGCGCGCATAGTTCGAGATCGATTCCTGGTTGAGGTTGCCCTGCCGGTACTGCGTCGTCACCACGCGCTTGGCCACGAAATAGCTGCGCGAGGACGGGCCGAACTTGGAGTGCAGGTCGCCGGTGACGTCGCTGACCGAGCTCTGGATCTGCGCCATCATTTCCGGGCGCTCGTGCTCGAGCCGGCGGCGGACGTCTTCCGACGCCTTCGAGATCAGTTGCTGGAAGATGTGGCGCGGCACATCCTTGCGCAGGCCAAGCTGCTCGGCAAGAATCGAGTCACCCTCGGCACGGCGAACCATGTGGAGCAGGCCCGAGCCGGAGAAGCGCGCGCCCTCGTTTTTGGCAACCGACGTCACGACCTCCTGGTCGCCGCGCTTGACCAGCACGTCGGTGACGGCCTCGCCGATCGACTTGCGCTGGGCGATCGCGAGCAGATGCGACTGGCTCTTGGTCATGGCGCTCTCGACCAGCAGCTTCTCGTCGAGACGATTGGAGTCGCGAAGCACGGGACCGGCGACCTCGATCTCGTCGGCGGTCGCGAGTTGCGCAATGACATTGAGCGGAGCGTGATCGCAGGCTGCCATCACCTCGGAGAGCTGCACCCGCGCAGCAACCTCGATCTCGTCGGCGAGCCGGCCGATGACTTCGCCGAACGTGCTGATCTCGTCGTCGCTGTAGCGGCCGGTGATCAGAATGTCGGTCGCGTGCCACAACGCCTTGTTCCGGCTTTCGTCGGTGCCGCGTGCGATCGCGTCGTCCAGATCCTGCAGAAGTGTTGTCGCGCCGTTCATCCCGATGACCCCAGTTCTTGGCTAGCCATCCTGCTTGTGCCGGCAGGACGCCGAGTTCCTCTGGGAACAGAGACTAGGGAACAAACGCGAGAATCCGGTAAAGTCGGCAGATCAGTTTTGCCGAGCAAAATTCGTTAAAAAGCGAGGGAATGGGTTTACCGGCACGTCACGAGCAAGCTGCGCCCCCTCTCCCGCTTGCTGAAAAGGCTTGGGGCACTGATGCCTCTACGGCGTCATGGCCGGGCTTGTCCCGGCCATCCACGTCTCACCGCTTAGGACGAAGAACGTGGATGCCCGGGCCTTCGCCTCGCCGAAGCGGCTTCGGCCGCGCAGGCGGGACAAGCCCGGGCATGACGGACTATCGCCTACGGATTCTGTGGCGTCAGGACCAGCGGCGGCTTTGGCTTGGGCTTTGCGGGGGGCGGGCCCGGGGCCGGCCTGACGTCGATCGGCGGGGGCAACGGCGCGATCTGCGTGCTGGCGAGCGGCGGGCTTGTCAGTGGAGGGCTTGGCGCTGCGGGAGCGGCCTGCGGCGCCTTGGGTGTCGGCGCGACCCTGATATCGGCCTTGGTCTTCGGCGGCGGCGCACGGCGCGGATCGCGGCCGGGCATCGGCACATCCGGCAATGACGGCTCCGGCGCGGGTTCGGGCGACACCAGTGTCGGCAGCGCGGCGGTCGCCGGCGGCGGCTCGCCGCGCTCGATGGCGTCCAGTCGGCGCGTCTCGCGGTCGATCGTGCGCACCGCAAGCCACGAGGACAGCGGACCGACATCGACCGTGCGGTTGAGCCTGTCGGGGGGACCGGCCGCGAACAGCTGGATTTCCGGCGGCGCGCCAGAGAGCCCGGTCATGATCGGCGTCAGGCTGGCGCGGATGTCGGCCTGGTCGGCGGGGATGTCGTAGCCGCCGGAGACGATGGCGCGCGCGTTCTTCGCCTCTAGCGACGTTGCGCCGACGCGCAGGCGCCCGTCGCGGATCGTGAACGGGATCTGCGCCGAGGCCACTGCAATCGGGCCCGCCGACAGCGCGGGCTCGACCAGCTGCCGCAGCCGGTTGTCGTCGGAAACCTGGCCGCCGTCGCTGGCGCGGATGGCGATCTCGAAGGCGCGCGGATTGAGGCCGGAGATTTCGGCGGATTCGAGCGTCACCGTGCCGTTGCCGGCGAGCGCACCGGTGAGCGCCGCGACGCTGCGCCCCTGGCTGGTCAGCGCCATCTGCGCCGAGGCGCGCCCCTTCGGCAGCGCGAGGTCGCGATAGCGCAGCGCCGCCGCGTCGACATTGCCGAGCTCGATACGCGCGTTCAACGTCAGACCATTGGCGCCATTGCGCGCATCGAGGCTTGCCGACATCTCGCCGCCGCCGACGCCGCCCTTCAGCGCGTCGAGCGCGAGCGACTGCCCGTCGCTCCGGACCGTACCGCCGAAGGGGCGCAGCTCGATGCCGCCGGGCAACGTGCCGTGCAACGCCTGGAAGGCGACGCGGCCGCGCCAGCCGCCGAGAAGGCCGGCACTCAGCGGCGCATTGGCATCGTGTCCGGCCGCGCCGATGGCCATCGCGAGCGCCGGCACGAGGTCGAGCGAATCGAGGCCGACTTCGCCGTCGACGGTCTTCTCCTGATCGAGCGTCACCGCCAGATGACCGCGCAGATGCGAGCCGGCCAAGGTGCTGTCGAGATCGTTGAAGGTCAGGCGGTTGCCGGAGAGGCCGACGCGCGAGGACAGATTGACGCTCTGCACCGATTTATCGGCGGGGCTGGTCCCGAACAGCGGGGCCAGATTGGCGTTGCGCACGCGCAAATTCACGCTGCCTTTCGGCTCCGACAATTCGACGTTGCCTTGTGCGTCCGCGTCCAGCCCGCCGCCGCTAAGTTTTGCATTCAATTGCAACTGATGGCGCCACGCGCCGCTCAAGCGGCCTTCGAACTGCGAAGCGCCCTCGCCTGCGGCCACCACGCGATCGAGCCCGAGCAACGCCAGCAGCGCACTTCCCTGTGGTGTCGAGACTTTCGAATCCAGCGTGAAGTCGCTGTTGCGCAAGCGCTCGATATCGATGCCGCTGACGGCGGCCACCGGCGTCTGCGCGGCCAGCGTCGCGGTCGCCTTGAGCTGCGGCGCGTCGAGCTCGACCACCGCGCGCGCGTCGTTGCGATCGGCGTGCTCGGTGTTCTTGTCGAGGCTGAGGTCGAGCTTGAGGCGGGTCGCACCTGGCAGCGACGGGATGGCGTCGAAGCGCGCGCGCACCGACGGCGCAAACGGCTCGAGCAGTGCGGTGAGATCGCGCAGCGAGTTGGCGGAGGATTTCAGCGCGAGCTTGCCAATGGCCTTGGCGCGGTCGAAGCTGCCGCTCGCTTCCGTGGTCACGCCGCTGGCCTGGCCGAACCGCAACTGCTCCAGCGAGAGCGATGCCGGGCCGTAGCCGAGTTTTGCGGTGAACGGCCGCAGCTCTTGGCCTGCCGAGATCGCGCGGCCGATATCGAGCGACAGCTTCGCTTCCTCCGGCCATTCGCCCTGCGGCCCCGAAAGCGCGCGCACAAAACTCGCGGCGGCATCGAGGTCGAGGCGGTCGGCCTTGAGCTCCGCGTCGATCCGCGAGCCTTTGCTCGCGCCGGTCTGGACGAATGCGATGCGGCCTTCGACCGCGCCGCCCTCGATCTCGGCCTTCAGCCTGTCGATGGCGAAATGGTTGGCGGCGATGGTCACGTCGCCGGCAAGGCGCAGCGGCCGCGTGCTGCGGCGGTTGACCTCGCTGCGGCCCTGGAGCCATGCCACTAGCGTATCGGGATCGGAGGAATCGACGCTGAGACGGCCGCTGAAACTGTCGGCGCCTGGCGTCGCGCCGTTGAGCGAGAGCTGCGTCTGGCCTGGCGCGCGCAGCTCGAGCCGCTGGAAGGTCCAGGATCGTCCGTCGGTTGCAAGCTCGGCCGTGATGTTCTGGAGCGGCCGGCCGCCGAGCATGATCTGGTCGGAGTTGAACTCGATCTGTGCCGGGATCGGCGCCTGCGGGATTGCGGCTAGCCCTGCGCGGAGCGCCGGAAGGATGCGCTGCGGCTCTGCATCGTTCTTGGCCGTCAGCTTGTCGGCATCGACCTGGCGCGCCGACAGCACCGCACGCAGCAGCGGCGAAGTCCCGAACCTGATATCGCCGACGCCGCCGAGCTTCAGCGCGGAGTCTTCGGGCCCGAAGCTGGCATCGACCTGCTCGAACTTGGCGCCGGCCGGATCGGCATTGAGTTTGGTGGTGAGCTTCCAGGGCATCGGCCCTGCCTCGCCCGGCTTCTTCGGCGCGGGCACCGCGAGCGTCAGCGCGCCGTCGAATTTCGGCAGGCGGTTGTCGAAGGCGAGCACGCCTTCGAGATCGGCCAGGACGGCGCGCTCGCCGGGATCGATGTTGAGATGGAGGCGCGTGGCGTTGCCGTCGGCGCTCGGGCCGGAGGAGACGCGGAACGGATAGCGCACGCCGCTGAGGCCAAAACTGCCATCGCCGCGCACCGATCCGGCCAGCGAGCGCACGTCGCCGGAGAAGGCGATGTCGTTGAGCTCCAGCGTCGAACGGCTGGCGGCATCATGCAGGGCGATGCGGCCGGTGAGGTTCAGCCGCTCGATCGTCAGCGATGCCAGATTGAAGCTGCCGCTCGCGGTGGAGGGCAAATCGACCCGCCCGCGCGCATCGAGCCCGAGATCGACCGCCATGCCGTTGACCGAAAGCTCGGTGGCGCGCCATTCGCCGCGCATCAGCGAGCTCAGGCTGAACTCGACGTCGAGCTTGTCGGCGCGCAGGCGGCCGAGATCGTTGTTGCCGCCGAAGGTGACCCCGCGCAGCCGCAGCGTCGGCGCCGGCAACAGCCGCGCGTCGAGCTCGCCCGCCACCCGCACCGGCACGCCGATGATCCTGCCGGCCTCTGCTTCGAACTGGGGCCTGAACTGGTTCCAGTCGACGAAGTAAGGTCCGATCAGAGCGGCCAGCAGCGCTAAGATAAAGGCAATCGCCAATCCGAGCAGCGTCGTCTGCACGGGTCTCCCCTCGGCCAAACCGGATGCGGGCCTTGCCTGAGCCGCAGGGCCTCAGACGTACCGGAACAGCCCCTTATATAGGGGGAAGTGTGGCGAAGTCACAGCGACTGTTGCGCGCGGAGGTTAACGCGGGCAGCTATCACCAGCTCGCAGGTAGCCGCTTCAGGCCGCGCAGCACGAAGGTCGGCCGCCATTCCGGGTTTTCGAGGTCGTCGATGCGCAGATCGGGCAGCCGCCGCAACAGCGTGGCGATGGCGATCTCGGCCTCGAGCCGGGCCAATTGGGCCCCCAGGCAGAAATGGATGCCGCCACCGAACGACAGCGGCCTCACGTTCTGGCGGGTGACGTCGAGCCGGTCGGGGCGGTCAGGATAGACCGCGGGGTCGCGGTTGGCCGACCCCAGCAGGCAGAGCACGGTCTCGCCCTTGGGGATCTTGGCGCCGCCGAGATCGTCGATATCCTCCAGCGCGACCCGCCCGGTCATCTGCACCGAGGAATCGTAGCGCAGAAACTCCTCGATCGCGCCCACCATCAGCTCCGGCTGCGCCTTCAACAGCGCGAGCTGGTCCGGATTGCGATGCAGCGCCAGCAGGCCGTTGCCGATCAGATTGACCGTGGTCTCGTGGCCGGCGCCGAACAACAGGATGATGTTGGCGGTCAGTTCCTCGTTGCTGAGCTTGTTGCCGTCTTCCTCGGCCTGCACGAGGTGGGTGATGAGATCGTCGCCGGGATTTTTGCGACGCAGCTCGAACAGCTGCTGGAAATACATCTGCGCCATCATGTTGCCGGCGTTGCCCTTGGCGATCTCCTCCTGCGAGAGCGGCACGGGGTCCAGCAGCCGTCCGCCATCGCGCGAGCTGTTATAGAAAGTCTCGCGATGGTCCTCGGGAATGCCGAGCATGTCGCAGATGATGGTGACAGGCAGGCGGAAGGCGAAATCCTCGATCAGGTCCATGTGGCCGCGGTCGGTCACGGCATCGATGGTCTGGTCGACGATCTGCTGGATGCGCGGCCGCATGTCCTCGACGCGGCGGGCGGTGAAGGCCTTCACGACGAGGCCGCGCAGGCGGGTGTGGTCGGGCGGATCGGCCTGCAGCATCCAGTGGCTCATGCTGCGGAAGACCGGCTCCTCCATGATCTTTTCGCTATAGCGGCGCTTGGAACGGCCGACGAAATCCTTGCCGAAGCGCTTGTCGCGCATCACGAGGCTGACATCGGCATGGCGGCTCGTGACGAACTGGCCGAACGGCGTCACGTGAATCGGATAGATCGCGCGGAGCCGGTCATAATGCGGATAGGGATCGCGGATGAAGTCCGGCGACAGCGGATTGAACAGCGGACCGCCGGTGCCTTGCACATGCTCGTTCATGGTGACCTCATGTCGGTTGCCGCATGAATCGCATACGCCGGGCGGCCCCCGTTGCGCAGCGTAACCATCCCTGAATTATCAACTCGATACATTGTTGTATCGAGTTGCATTCTGCCCTAACCTGCTCCGATGTCAAGGGTGAGAACCAGGCCGACCAGGGACGACACGCGCGACAGGCTGTTTGAGGCGGCTGCGCGCGTGTTCGAGGAGGACGGCATCGGCGGCGCCAGCATCGAGGCGATCGCGGCGGCGGCCGGATTCAGCCGGGGCGCGTTCTATTCCAACTTCAAGAGCAAGGACGAACTGATCATCGCCATGCTCGAGGACCATGTCGCGCAGTCGATCCGGCGCAACATGGACATCCTCGCGCAGCACGACAATCTCGACGACTTCATCGCAGCGCTGAAGGCGATGGATCGCACGAAGCAGGACCCGCTCGGCCGCTCGCCCCTGCTGCACATGGAGATGATCCTGTTTGTCGCGCGCGCCGAGAAGCGCCGACCGGAGCTTGCAAAGCGGCTGCGGGCGCGGCGCAAGCTGGTCGCCGACATCGTCGAGGCCACGCTGAAGAGCAACGCGAAGAGCGACACGCTCAATCCGCCATGGATGGCCTCCGTCGTGCTGGCGCTGGAAGACGGCTTTCGCCTGCACCGCCTGATCGATCCGGAGACGACGCCGGCCGATAGCTTTCTGCGCGCGATCACGGATCTGCGGCGCAGGACGGGATTGTCGTAGGACTAGCGCTTTTTTCAGAACTTCGCTGTTCCCGCTCGACATTGGTTCGCTGCGCTTCGCAGCTGGAACCTGGCCAGGATCACGCGCGCGCATTTTCCACTTCGTCGTACCCATCCAAGGAACGTTTGTGCGGCTTACCACTTTATCCCGAGCCTGTTTTGGCAATTTGATCATTGGAGGAGACAACGATGAGGATTCTGAAATTGAGTGCGGCCGCAGCTGCGCTGCTGGCCGGTACGGCGCTCGCGATGGCGCAGTCGAGCTCGACGGTCGGCACGGGCGGCTCGTCAGCCGGCGGCGGCACCAGCAACTCGACCGTCGGCACCGGCGGTTCATCGGCGGGTTCGGGCAGCGGATCGGGCTCGGCCTCGACGCTTGGCACCGGCGGTTCGTCGGCCGGTGACGGCACCAGCAGTTCGTCGATCGGCACCGGCGGCTCCGCCGCGGGCTCCGGCAGCGGCTCAGGCTCGGCCTCGACGCTCGGCACCGGCGGTTCGTCGGCGGGTGGCGGCAAGAGCTCGTCCAGCGTCGGCACGGGCGGCTCTGCGGCCGGCTCCGGCTCCAACTCGGCATCGACGCTCGGCACCGGCGGCTCGTCGGCCGGCGGCGGCAAGAGCGGCTCGACCGTGGGAGCGGCCGGCTCCTCCGCCGGACATTCCAGCGACATGGGCATGGAAAAGGGCAAAGGCCACCACAAGGACGAGATGAAGAAGGACAAGGACTGACATCCCGGCCGGCGGAGCGGCAGCAATGCCGCTCCTTCGTCCTTCCTGAGGAGGACTGGCATGAACAGATCAATCGTTGCGATCGCAGTTTTGACTTTGATGAGCAGCGCCGCCGTGGGGGAGACCATGCAGAAAACCGGCAAGACCGCGTCCGGCGAGACCTGCCGTGTCACGGTCGAAAAACATCCCGACGGCAGCATTACCGCGCTGGGCTCATCGGGTTCAGGCACAACCGGCTCGACCTCATCGAGCGGCTCGCTGTCGAGCTCGAGCTCGGCCGGCGGATCGTCGGTGCACGTCCAGGCCGGTGGCGGCAACGTGTCGAGTTCGTCCTCGACGGCCGGCGGCCCGGGTTCGACCAGCGCGAGCACCGTCACAGTCAACGGCTGCACCATCTCGACATCGTCGCCATAGCAAAAGGATTTGACAGATGAGAATGTTGATCGCGACCTCGTCGGTCGCACTCCTGCTCGCCGCCTCGCCGTTGTCTGCGCAAACCAGCATGACTGGTGGCACCGGCGGCTCGGCTGCGGCCGGCGGCACCTCGGCCAGCACACTCGGCACCGGCGGCACGTCGACGTCGGGCTCCGGGCAGACCGGCTCGTCGATCGCAGCGGGCGGCAGCGCCGCGTCTGCGAACGGCAAGGCGCAGTCCGGCACCAGCATGAACAAGGGCAACGGTCCGGTGCTCAATTCCAATGCGCGCGCGCAGGCGCATGAGGGTGGCACGTTCAGCCGCTCCCACACCCGCACCAAAGTGAAGGCGGGCGAGGAGGTCGGGTCCACCACCAAGACCATGTCGCACGTGCCGGGCTCCAAGCCGACCATGTCGACGACATCGACCAATTTGCGCTGAACCATCCTCACGAGACTGCTGCCCGCGATTTGCGGGCAGTTTTTCTTTGTGAGCAGGTTTTTCTTAGTGAACGGATCAACCGCCGCTCAGCGTGTGGCTGACGCGGGTCACGAGTGCATCCCACTGCCGCTTTTCGGCGGCCGGATAGTTGATCAGCACGCAATGCACGTAGCGGCGGCCAAAGTTGCAGCGGTTGTACCAGATCTTGCCGCCCCGGGTGCTGGAGACCACGAAGAAGCGCGGCGTGATGCGCTTGTAGGTGATGCCGGACGGCGGATTCTTGCGCGCCAGGAAAGCCGCCGGTGAGCTGCCGTCGCTTGGAACGGCCTGCACCGTCAAATCCGCCCGGCCGTCGCTGGTCCGGTACTGCATGCCATAGCCGTCGGGCCGACCGGCTTGCTCGGTGAAGATGGACGAAGGGATGTCGACACTGGTCCCGGTCTCGGGAATGCGATAGCCGCTCCAACTCTCCGCACCGGCGGCAGCCGGCAAGGCAGAGAGCATCACAAGGATGGTGGCGATCTTCTTCATCGTATGGCCCGGTTTGCGCTGGTGGGCCGACAACGTGGGGAAACGCCGGACGTTCCTTTCCGCGGCATGAACGCGCGTTGCGCCGGACGTTGCAAGCCCGGATGACGACGGATCCTCGTCAAGCCGCGAGCGTCTCGTCCACACGTCCAAGAGCCCGGCGAAGAGCCGCAAAGCAGTCCGCGTCGATTTGGGTGCCGATCATCTCCGACATGATCGCAAGAGCTTTCGTCACCGGCATCGCAGCCCGATACGGCCGGTCCGCGGTCAGCGCATCGAAGATATCCGCGGTTGTGATGATTCGGGTGTCCAGGCAGATCTGGTCTCCCACGAGCCCGCGGGGATAGCCTTTGCCGTCCAGCCGCTCGTGATGCGCCCCGGCGATCGGCGCGAGATCGCCAAACGCGCCGATGCGCGACAGGATCGCTTCCGAATGCGCGGAATGCTTGCGCATGATCTCCCATTCGTGGTCGTCAAGCTTACCCGGCTTGTCGAGGATTGCGTTGCTGACGCCGAGCTTGCCAATGTCATGCAACAGCGCGGCCCGCTTGAGCCAGCGGCGCCGCTCGGCAGTGAACTCCAACTGCTCCGCAATCATATCGGTAAAGAGCGTGACGCGCTCGCTGTGGCCGCTGGTGTAGGGACTTTTGGAATCGACCACCTGGGCGAAGGCAGCCGCGATGTCATCCGGATAGTCCTCATCCACCGGCACGCTCGCCTGCTGCGGCAGCAGAGGCACAGTCTCGGGCCCATCTTCAGTGCCGAGCATGTCCCAGAATCCAGGCCGCGCCGCGATGCGCTCAAAAGCGGCGACCAGGTCTGGATCGAACCAGGTTCCGGCTCGATTCCGGGCCTCACGAAGGGCGGCTTCGGGACCGTTCGCGATGTAGAACACATCGACCACCTGAGCCAACAATGCGAGGCGGGAATAAATCGGGATGGCCGTTCGGGCAAGGCCGAGCGGCTTGCCGCCGCCATCCCAATGCTCGTCGAGATTCTTGATGCCGTCGGCGACCGGCTCGGAGAAGCGCATTTTGCGGGCGATGTCGGCGCCGCGATGGCAGCGCGTCTCGATCAGCTCGCGCGCGATCTCGCCGCCGTTCTGGAAGATGTTGACGATGGCGCGAAACCGTTCGGCCAGGCCGGCTTTCAGCCCGGTATGGCCCAGCACGAAACGCAGCGCCTGCGGCAGGCTGCCGTCAATGAGCTTGAAATCCTGTTTGAAGGAGAGATCATCGGTCAGATACAGCTCGCAAATGCGCGCAGCGTTGCTGCTGCAGCCGAGATCCTTCAGCAACAGCGCGTAGTAAAGTTCGACTATCGCGTCCTCGTCGAGGCCGATCTCCCTGCCGATCAAGACGCCGATGCGGCTGCATCGCACGCAATGTCCGGCCGGCTGCCCCTCGGAGAGATCGAGTGCGTGGCTCAGCGCACCCAGCAGTTCGGAAAGCGTGATCCGATCGAGCGGCTTGGGGGCGTGCAGGATGGGGTCCATCGACGGGGGCTCCGGGGCTGGTTCGGCCTGTGAAGACGCGGATCACATCACATCACCAGCCGATCAACTGATCACCAGAGGATTAACAAGAGGTTTGTTTGGGGGGTGATCTGTTCGAAGTGACGCCCTACGCCGACCGCTTCGCCGTGGGCGCGCCGGCCGGTGCAATGTCGAGACGAGCCAACATCGCCTGCGCCTGCTCGGCGCAGTGCTCGATCAGCCAGCGCTCGAAGGCTACAGGCGCGAGCGCGGGCGCGTAAAGAAAGCCTTGCACGACGTCGCAGCCGAGTTCGGCCAGCACCTTGCGTTGCGCCTCGGTCTCGACCCCTTCGCCGACGACGGTCATGCCGAGGCCCTGCCCGACGCGCACCACGGCGGTGGCGATCGCGAGCGCGCCAGCGTCACGCTCGATGTCGCGCATGAAGCTGCGGTCGATCTTGAGCTCGCGGATCGGCAGATGGGCGAGCCGGCTGAGGCTGGAATAGCCGGTGCCGAAATCGTCCACCGAAAGCCCGACGCCGAGCTCCCGGATCGCGTTCATCGTCTCGAGCGCGGCGACGCTGTCCTGCATGAACGCGCCCTCGGTGATCTCGAGCATCAGCGCGTCCGCCGGCAGATCGTATTCGGCGAGGATGTCCTTGAGCCGCGCGGCCAGCGTGACGTTGCGGAAATTGATCGGCGACAGGTTCACCGACACGGATGGAATGTCGAGCCCGGCGCGACGCCAGCTCGCCATCTGCCGGCAGGCCTCGCGCACCGACCACAGGCCGATCTGCTCGATCAGGCCGCACTCTTCGGCGAGCGGGATGAATTTTGCCGGCGAGACGTCGCCGAGCTCGGCATCATGCCAGCGCGCCAGCGCCTCGACGCCATGGATCGCGCCGTCGCAGCTGCGGATCTGCGGCTGATAGCGGAGGGTCAGCGCGCCCTCGGCGATGGCGCGGCGCAGCGCCGCAATCAAGGCCAGCCGCTGCTCGGTGAGCCCGTTCATCTCGGCGCTGAACAGGCGATGGGTCGAACGTCCCGCCTGCTTGGCCATGTACATGGCCGCGTCCGCCTGCTGCATCAGGGTGTCGATGTCGGTCGCATGATCGGGATAGAGGCTGACGCCGATGCTCGCCGACATCTGCAGCTGCCTGGAGCCGAGCCGCAGCGGCGCGGCCAGCGCTTCGGTGATTCCGGCCGCGACGCGCTCGGCACCCTCGGCGTTGCGCCGCGGCAGCAGGATGACGAACTCGTCGCCGCCGAGCCGCCCCAGCATGTCCTCGGGTCCGATCTGCTCGCGCAGGCGCTGCGCCAGCTGGATCAGGAGCTCGTCGCCGGCGGCATGACCGAGCGTGTCGTTGACGTCCTTGAAATGATCGACGTCGAGGAAGGCCAGCGCGACGTGGCTGCCGGTCGGGCAGGCATCGATGGCGGTGGTGATCAGGCGCCGCAATTGCGCGCGGTTCGGCAGGCCGGTGAGGATGTCGTGATAGGCGAGCCGCGCGATCTCGGCGCGCGCTTCCTTGCGCTCGATCGCGAAGGCGCCGAGATTGACGCAGGCCTCGACGATGCGCCGATGCCAATTGCTCGGCGCGCGGGGTTCCCGGTAGTAGAAGGCGAAGGTGGCGATGACCCGTCCGTCCTTGGCCTTGACCGGCGTCGACCAGCATGCGCGCAGGCCAATCGCGAGCGGCATCGCCTTGTAGGGCTGCCAGCGCGGGTCGGTCTCCAGATCGGTCGCCAGCACCGGCTCGCCGTAGAAGGCCGCGGTTCCGCACGAGCCGACATTGGGCCCGATGGCAATGCCCTCCAGTGCGCGGGAATAGTCCTCGGGCAGGCTTGGACCGCCGAGCGGATGGATCAGGCCCGCGGCGTCGACGTGCAGCAGCGAACAGACGACGTCGGGCGCCATCTGCTCGACACGGCGGCACAGCCGGTCGGCGATCTCGCCGATCGGAACCTCATCAGCGAGCGCGCCCATGATGAGCTGCTGCAGCGAGCGCAGCTGCTTGGCCTCGGTGATATCCTCGAGCAGCGCGAAGAAGTGCTTGACCTGGCCCTTCTTGTCGCGGAAGGCATCGATGCGGGCGCAGACCCAGATCTCCTCGCCGTCCTTGTCATAGGCGAGCATCTCGATCTCGCCGCGGTGGCCGCCATGCATCAGGCGCTTGACGAGTTTCGCAACAGCCTTGCGATCGGTGTGGCGGCCGGCGATCAACCCCCTGGCGCGGCGGCCCTCGGCCTCCTCGCTGGTGTAGCCGAACAGCGTCGTGAAGGCGGAATTGACATAGACGATGTTCTGGTTGGTGTCGGTGATGAGCACCGCGCGGTTGGTCTGGTCGGAGACGGCGTGGAGAAGCCCGATCCTGACGCGGCGTTCGGCGTCCGCGGTGACGTCGCGCGCGAACACGATGCGATAGGCAATGCCGCCACTTGCAATGGATGAAAGCGAGATGGCCGCGCGGATCCGGCTGCCGTCACGGCGCACCAGGCTGATCTCGTCACGGAATTCCGCACACGGTTCGGCCTGAAGGCATTTGAGAGTGAGAATTTCGGAATCGCGGCCGAGCACCTCAGCGCGTGCGAGATTCCAGATCCGCTCTGCACCGGCATTGAAATGCGTGATGCGATGCGCGCTGTCGACGATGACGATGCCCTCGTCGGCGCGTTCGAGCGCGGCCAACAGCACGTCCGGAGTTTCTGTCATGGCACAATCGGAAACGGACATCGCAAGACCCGGGGGCATCGGGAAGATATTGCAACCGAGGCTAGCGCCGCGATGGTGTCCAAGACGTTCTTGCAGTCCCCTCGCACCGCGCCAAGACGCGACATGCTTAACATTCCGCAAAAGAAGCGAAGGTAATCCGCTGCGTACGGAACCTATTCGGCGCCGGCTTCCGCCTGAAGCTTGCCCGCGACGGCGCGCACCTTGCGCGGCGCGGCTCGCCAGATCGAGAGCGCCGACAATCCGCTCACGATGATGGCAACGCCAAAGGCGAGCGTGTAGTCGCCGGCCCGATCGTAAAGCAAGCCGGTGACCCAGGGACCGGCGGCGCCACCGGCCAATGCTGCCAGCATGATCGTGCCGAAAATGCTGCCCTGGTGCTTGCCCTGAAAAATCTCGAACACCACCGCGCCCATGATCGAGGTCAGGCCGTAGCCGAGCGCGCCTTGCGTGAACACCATGAGGTAGACCAGCCACAATGACGGCTGGAATTTCAGAGCCATCAGCGCCGCGAAAGAGATCGCAAAACCGGCGCAGCTGATCGCCCACACCCATTCCCGCCCGATCCGGTCGGAGACATGGCCGAGCAGTATCTGGCCGGGAATGCCGAGCAGGCTGACGATGCCGAGTGCCCACACCGCGACACCCGGGCTGAAGCCGATGTCGAGCAGGAATTTGGTCTGGTGCACCTGCACCGCGTACCAGATGTAGAGGCCGCAGAAATAGCCGAGCGCGATCCACCAGAACCGCGTCGTGGCGACAGCGGTTCGGAGCGTCCATTCGGTCCGGGCCCAGACGGGATCGACGATGTTGGAGGCCGGTTTTGCGGCGCCCGCGGCCGGCGCGGCATCGCCGTCAGGCCGCAGACCGATATCCTCGGGGCGCCTATGCAGGAACAGATTGATCGGCGCCAGCACGATCAGGATCATCAGGCCCATCGCGGTGCAGGCGGTGCGCCAGCCGGTCCCTTCGATCATGTGCTGCACCCACGGCAGCAGCGTCACCGACCCGATGCCGACCCCGGCGAAGGCGATGCCGATGGCGAGGCCGCGCGTGCGGATGAACCAGTTCGGCAGGAACAGCGACTGGCCGGAATAGCCGAGGCACACCGACCCGGCGCCGACCATGACGCCGATGGTGACATAGAGATGCCAGGGCTGGCTCGTAAGCGGCGCGAGCAGCAGTCCGCCTCCCATCAGAACGACACCGAGCTCCATCACCGCACGCGGGCCGGCGCGGTCCATCAGCCGGCCGATCAGCGGGCTGACCATGCCCGATACGACGAAGCCGAAGGAAAAGGCGCCCGCGGTGACGCCGCGCTCCCAGCCGAATTCGGAGATGATGGGAGGAAAGAACAGTGAGAAGGCGGTGCGCGCGTTGACGCCGATGGCCATGGTGACGAAGGTCACCGCGACCACGACCCAGCCGTAGAAGAACGGAAGCCGCATTGTGTGTTTCATCCCTGGACGGTCCTTCCGACCATCCGGGACAGCCCGGGTCAAGCGTTTTTCGCGCATGACCGTTGAGCGAGAGCGCGATGGATTCGAGAGCGGTTTCCCGTGGCCCATCCTTCGAGGCGCGCGCTCAGGCCGCGTCGCGTTGGGATGGTTTGACGGGCACGTCGAACAGGATCCGTTCGATCGGGTGCGGGCGGCCGAACAGATAGCCTTGCGCAAAATTGACGCCGAGCGCCGTCAGCCGCTCGTACTCCTCGCGGGTCTCGACGCCTTCGGCGGTGACCGACATGTCCAGCCCGCGCGCCAGCGTCACGATCGAGGAGATGATGGCGGAGCTGCGCGGCTGATGCGTGAGGTTGCGGATGAACGACTTGTCGATCTTGATCTTGTCGAACGGGAACGCGGTCAGATAGCTGAGCGACGAATAGCCGGTGCCGAAATCGTCGAGCGCGAGCGCGATGCCGATGCTCTTCAGCCGCTCCATGAAGGCGTGGTTCTCGACGCCACGTTCCAGCAGCACGGATTCCGTGATCTCGATCTCCAGCCGCTGCGGCGGCAACCCGGAATCGGCGAGCGCCGCGCTGATCATCTCGAACAGCTCGGCCTCCTTGAACTGGATCGGCGACAGGTTGACGGCGACCGCGCGGTCGGTGGGCCAGCCGGCCGCGTCCGCGCAGGCGCGTCGCAGCACGAACTCGCCGAGCGGCACGATCAGCCCGGTCTCCTCCGCAAGTGCGATGAACTGGTCCGGTGCAATCAAGCCGCGCGTCGGATGCCTCCAGCGCACCAAAGCCTCGAAGCCGCGCCGCGCGCCGCTGAGGGCGTCGACGAACGGCTGGTAGTGCACCTCGAGCTGGCACCGCGCGATGGCGTCGCGCAGATCGCCTTCCAGCGTGCTGCGCGCCTCGAGCTCGGCCGACATCGCCTTGTCGTAGATGGTGAAGCAGTTGCGGCCCGACGATTTGGAGCGGTAGAGCGCCAGGTCGGCCTTCTTCAGCAGCTGCTCCTGGTCGCTGCCGTGATCGGGCGCGATCGCAATGCCGATGCTGGTGCCGATCTCGACGCGGTGTCCGGGAAGAAGGAACGGCTCGGCCACGAGCTTGGCGATCCGTCCCGCCAGTTCGGTCGGGCAGACGCGTTGATCCTCGCAAGCTTCCTGGATGATGGCGAATTCGTCGCCGCCGAGCCGGGCCAGCACGTCGCTTTCGCGCAAAGCGGATTTCAGCCGCTGGGCGACCTGACGCAGCAGCGCATCGCCGGCACCGTGACCGAGCGAGTCGTTGACGTTCTTGAAGCGGTCGAGGTCGAGCATCAGGATCGAGAAGGTCGGACCGCCGTCCTTCAAACGGCCATTGAGCTCGTCGAGCCGGGCGAGGAAGAAGGCGCGGTTCGGCAATCCGGTCAGGATGTCGGTCTGGGCGAGTTCGAGCACCCGCCGGTTCGCCAGCGACAGCCGCTGCGAATTGCGGCTTGCGAGCATGAGATAGGTCGAAAGCGACAGCGTCAGCAGCATGCCGACGATCAGCACCGCGCCCGCGCGATCGTAAGTCGTCTCCAGCGGACCGCCGGCAGCCGGAACCGCCCGCACCTGCCAATCCATGTCGCCGATCTTGAGATTGCCCGACCAGTGCAGGGCCCGTGCGACGTCCCGCATCGACTGCGGCGCCGTGGCGGCCGACGAATAATCCGGCAGCATGTCCTCCAAACCGACGATCTGCCCCGTAAACGGCGGATAGACGTTGACGCTGACCGCGGGGCTTGCCCCGGTCGTCACGCGAATGGACTGGATCAGCAGCGGCAGGTCGAAGACGCCGACGACGAAGCCGGCGAGATTGCGGCGCCGGTCCACCACCGTGTCGCGCGACGTTCCCTTGGCGTAGACCGGAATGGCGACGAGGACGTCTGGCAGCCGGCCGCCCGCCTTCGGCTCGAAGAGGCGGGTGCGAATGGTCGAGACCCGGTCGGTGTCGCGTGCGCGCTCGAGGACCGCGCGGCGCTCCGGAATGGTCGCGTAGTCCATGCCGTAGACCGGAGACGTCTTCGGCTGGGTCGAGTAGAGCACCGGAAAATATTCGTCGCTCTGCGGCGCGGTCGCGAACGCATCGCCCTGGAGCGACTTGATGCGATAGCCGGACACGCCGTCCGTGATCGCTGCGGCCTCGTATTCTGCGCGCTCCTTGCGGTTCACGCGCGGCACCCAGGAGATGCGCAGCATGCCGGGGTGGCGCTCGAACAGGCGGGTGCTGAAGGTCTCGAATTCGCTGCGGGTGATCTCCTGGTTGGTCGATTCGAACAGCGTGCGCAGCGCGACGAGCCTGGAGATGTACTCGCCCATGCCGTTCTGCATGACGATCACTTCGGTCTCGGCCGCGTTCTCGAACTCGATCTTGTTGACGCGGCCTTCCCATCGCGCCACGGCGGCCGCAGCCACGACCGAAAACAGAAGACCGATTCCGACCGCGACGAGCGCAGGGCGATAGAGCCCGAGCAGCGGCGCAGCACGCCACCATCCGGTCATACGTCCCCGATCCTGATCGTTCTGATCCCGACCGCCCATTGCAGAAATCGCCGTCCCCTCTCCCGGCCAACCGAACCTCTGGTTGAGCCGCCGGAGCCACTATCGGAACAGGACCGCGGTTAAGAACTGCACAATTTCGGAACCCGGCTTTTCCGCATTAGCCGGCTTAGTTAATGAAGTGCAGGATGATCCGGACTTTGTCGAAGCAAGTTGCCGGTTTCCCCGGAGTAGTACGGAGCCGTCGATACATCGCCGATTCATCCCGCGGCGATAGCTTTTCCGAAGCTACTCACCGCACCCGGCAAGACTTTTCCTGATGTATCGATCTCGATCTGCCACATGCATCGTCATGACGGTCGCCCTCCTGGCGGCAATCATGCTGCCGGCGAAAGCCGACGAGATCGGCGTCAGCGAGGATGCGATCCTGTTCGGCCAGGCCGCAGCACTCGAAGGTCCCTCCTCCGCACTCGGACAGCGGATGCGGCAGGGCATCGTCGCGGCCTTCACCGAGATCAACGCCAAGGGCGGTGTCCACGGCCGCAACCTCCAGCTCATCAGCCGCGACGACGGCTACGATCCCGACCGCTCGGTAGCGCAGACGCTGCGGCTGATCGAGGACGACAAGGTGTTCGCACTGATCGGTGCGGTGGGCACACCGACCGCGGTGGCGACGATACCGATCACCAGCGCCAGGAACGTGCCCTTCATCGGTCCGTTCAGCGGCGCCGAATTCTTGCGCGACCTCGAGCTTGCGAACGTGGTCAACATCCGTGCGAGCTATGGCGCCGAGGCCGAGGCATGGATCAAGCACCTCACGGAGGATCGCCATTTCACCCGCATCGCCATCTTCTACCAGGACGATTCCTTCGGGCGCGACGGTCTTTCCGGCGTGAAGCGCGCGCTTGCCAAACGCGGTCTCGAGCTCGCAGCCGAAGGCACCTTCGAGCGCAACACCCGCGCCGTCGCGTCAGCCTGGCGCACGATCAAGCGCGTCGAACCCGAGGCGATCGTCATGGTCGGGACCTACGGTCCCTGTGCTGAGTTCATCAAGCTCGCGCACCGCAGCGGCGCCAATCCGACTTTCGTCAACATCTCCTTCGTCGGCGCCAATGCGCTCGCCAATGAGCTCGGCCCCGAGGGCGAAGGCGTCGTCGTCTCGCAGGTCGTGCCGCTTCCCTGGGATCGCTCGCTCAAGCTCGTCGCTGACTATCAGGCCGCGCAAACCGCGTTCGACCCAACGCTGACGCCGAATTTCGTGTCGCTCGAAGGCTACATCGCCGGCCGTCTCGCGGCCGCGGCGCTGGAACAAGCCGGGCCGCAACCGACGCGCGCGAACCTGCTGCGCGCCATCAACGATGTCGGCCGTTTCGACATCAGCGGCAGCATCGTCACCGTCGGCATGCGCATGCTCGACGCGCCACCGAAGGTGTTTCTGACGGTGATCCAGAAGGACGGGACGTTCAAAGCGGTGGACCGGCTGTAGCGTCGATCAGGGACGCCGCGTCCAGCGGTCGGCGTTCACGGCACCTTGCGGCGCTTCGCCTCTCACGATCGCTTCGACCTGGCGCACGGTTTCCAGCGACTGATATTCGATCGCCTGCGGCGTCAGTCCGCCGACATGGGGTGTGGCGATGACGTTGGGACACTTCGCAAGCTCCGGGCTCGGCATCTGGTCGGGCGCGCGGCCGACATCCATCGCGGCACCCGCGATGCGATTCGCGAGCAACGCCTTCGCCAGCGCCGCTTCGTCGACGAGGTTGCCGCGCGAGAGATTGATGAATACGGCATGCCTTTGCATGCCCGCCAGCGCCGCCTCGCCTATCAGATTCTCGGTCTGCTCGTTGGCGATGGCAAGGCAGACGACATAGTCCGAATCGGCGAGGAGCTCGTCGAGGCTGACCTGCCGGATGGCGCTGTCGCTCACGGTCGCAAAGGGATCTGCGACCAGCACCTCCATGCGCATCACCTTGGCGATCTCGGCGAGATAGCGCCCGATGCTGCCATAGCCAATGATGCCGATCTTGCTGCCGGCGAGCTGACGGCCCATCCGCGCCTCCGGCTTGCGGCCGGCCTGGTAGTCGGCCGTCGCCCGGGATACGCCGCGGGAGAGATCGACCATGAAGCCGAGCGCGAGCTCGGCGACCGCTTGCACGAAGCCGGGCCCGGCGCGGGTCACGAGCACGCCGGCGTTCGAGGCGGCCTCGACATCGACGTTGCGGATGTCGACGGCGCAGCGGACGAAGGCGCGCAGGCGCGGCAGTTGCGCAAAGATCTCGCCGCGCCCCTCGGTCATGCGATCGGCCACGATGATGTCGACATCTTTGGCAGCGCGCACGAGGCTGTCTGAGACCAGCGTCTCATCGCTCTCGTGCAGGACCACCTCGGCGGCCGCGCGCAAACCGCTCAGGCTGCGATCACCGTAGTAATTGCGGCGCATCTCCGGCGTGTGGGCCAGCAGGACTTTCACGGCAACACTCCCTCAATAGCCGAACGCGCGCGGCAATGCCGTGCTGAGCCATGGCACGAACGCGATCACCAGCAGGCAAAGGAACAGCAGGCCGAGATAGCCCATGATCGGCTTCACCGTCTGCTCGATCGGCACGTTGCCGATCAGGCAGGCGCCGTAGAGCCCGAGCCCGAGCGGCGGCGCGAACAGGCCGATGCCCATGGCGATCACGAGCACGACGCCGAAATGCAGGGGATCGATACCGAGCTGCACGGCCACCGGCAGCAGCAGCGGCCCGAAGATGATCAGCGCGGCCGCGCCCTCCAGCACCGAGCCCATCACGATCAGCACGCCGATCGCGAGCAGGATGAACAGCCAGGTGCCAGAGGTCTTGGACAATCCCAGCATGAAATCGCCGACCGCATGCGGCACCTGCTGCAGGGTCAGCGTGAAAGCCAGCGATTGCGCCGCCGCGACGATGAACAGCACGAGCCCCGCGCGCGTCGCCCCCTGCACAAAACTGTGCGCGGCCGATGTGAAGCTGAGCTCGCGAAACACGACACTGCCGACGACGAGCGCATAGGCCACGGCAAAGGCCGAGATTTCCGTCGCGGTGGCAAAGCCGCTCTTGAAGCCGAAGAAGATCATGAAGATCAGGCCGAACGAGGCGATCGCGCCGCTCCACAGGCCCGACACCGGCATCTGCGGCGCCATGTCCTCGGCATCAACCGGAGTCTCAGTTGGAGTCTCAGTTGGAGTCTTGCCGAAGATGATGGAGACGGCGATCAAGGCCAGCGCCATCAGCGCCGCCGGCAACAGCCCTGCGACGAACAGGCCGCCGATCGACAAATTCGCGACGAAGCCCAGGATGATCAAATTGATGCAGGGCGGAATGGTCTCCGCCATCACTGCGGAGGCTGCGAGCAGCGCCACGGCGCCGCCCGGGTTCTGCCTGGAGCGGCGTGCGGCCGGAATCAGCACGGAGCCGACAGCGGCGACATCGGCCATCTTCGAGCCGGAGATGCCGGAGAACAGCACCATAGAGGCCACCATCACGACGTTGAGGCCGCCGCGCATGCGCCCGACCCCGCGCTGCAACAGCTCGATCAGCCGCACCGACATGCCGTTGGCTTCCATGAGGTAGCCGACGAGAATGAAGAACGGGATCGCGAGCAGCACGAAATTGTCGATGCCGCGCGCCATCTGCTGGGCGAAGATCACGCCGGGCAGTGCGCCCTCGACCCAGATGAAGATCAGCGCGGCCAGCGCCAGCGCAAAGCCGATCGGCAACCCGCCGACCAACGTCGCGAAGAAACCGATCAGCATAAGCGTTCCCGCCGACGGCACCGTGGCGGGCGACAGATAATCCCAGGCGAGATAGAGGCCGGTCACGACGGCAATCGCGATGAGGCCTCTGACGATGTCAGGGAGCGGCCTGGCGCAGAGCTGGTCGATCGCGAACACCGTCATCAACAGCGCGCCGGCGCCCATCGGGTAGAAGGTCAGCTCCAGCGGCAGGCCCGACCCGGTGGTCTGGCCCGCCGTCAGCGAACCGAGCTTGATGGAATTGTAGGCGACGTAGCCCGAGATCAGCACCACCAGCAGCGCACTTGCGGCATCGACCAGCGCGCGCAACCGTACCGGAGCCAGGTCGCGGAAGAAGGAGACGCCGACATTCTCGCCGCGCGCGAGCGCACTCGCCGCGCCGAAGAAGGCCGAGCCGACCATCAGTCCGCGTGCGACGTCGTCGGACCACTCCACCGGCGCGTTGAAGCAGAAGCGCAGCAGCACGGAACCGCAGACGACGAGGAGATCCGCGGCCAGCAAAATGGCCGCGATCGCGTCGCTGACGCGAAGCAGCAGGGCGATACTCCCGTGGCGGCCGCCCGAGAGAGGTACGGCAGCTGTCATTGCCACGTCAGGCCTGCGTGGCGCGGATGATGTCGATGACGGCCTTGGAGTCCGGCCGCGCCTTGATGAAGTTCTCGATCTGCGGCGCGACGCGCTTCTTGAACGCCTCGCGGTCGCATTCGGCCACCGTCACGCCCTTTTCGGTCAAAGCCGACAACGCCTCCTTCTCGACCGCGAGCCCGTGGGTGCGCGTGTCGGCCGCAGCCTTCTTCGCGGCATCCAGGAAACCCTCGCGCAGCTTCGGATCCATGCGATTGTAGGTCGTGTCGCTGAAATAGATCGCGAGCGGCGAGAAATTGTGCTGCGTCAGTGAATAGAATTTCGCCGTTTCGAAGAACTTGCTCGCCAGGATGGTCGGCGGATCGTGCTCCAGCCCGTCCAGCACGCCGGCCTGCAATGCCGTGTAGATTTCGCCGAAAGCCAGCGGCGTCGCGGCGGCGCCCATCAGGCGCAGGCATTCCGTGATGACGGGATTGGGCAAGGTGCGGATCTTGAGACCGGCGAGATCTTCCGGCGTCTTCACGGGCTTCCTCGCAAGTACGCTGCGTGAGCCGAAATTATAGGCCCAGGCGATGATGCGGATGTTGCTGCCCTTGAGCAGCGCGTCCTCGATCGGCTTGGCGGCGCCGGCGTCGAACGCCTTGGTCTGCTGCGGAAAGCTCGAGAACAGAAAGCCGAGGTCGTAGGTGCCGACCAGCGGCACCAGATTGGCCGAGATCGACGAGCCCGATACCATGAGGTCGATGACGCCGAGCTTCACCGAGTTGATGACGTCGATTTCCTGACCCAATTGGTTGTCGGGAAAGAACGCGACCTCGACCTGCTCACCGAGGCCGTTCGCCTTCAGGTTCTTCACGAGATTGTCGTAATAGACGCGGCCGTTGGCGAATTTGGGATCGTTCGGCAGCGAGGAGGAGCATTTCAGCTTCAAGGTCGCGGCTTCGGCGCGGCCGATGAGTGCGGGGGAAAACACGAGGCCGGCGGCAAGTCCCGTCGACGACTTGATGAACGCGCGACGGTTCACGGGCACGATGGACATAATGCGGTTTCTCCCCAATTATTATTTTTCGAGCTACGGTCGTTGCCGCAGCCCGTTGCGCGGACTGTATGGCCAAAGCGGCGGCGCAGGCAAGGCTTGCGGCCAGCCGCCGCAAAGCGGCGCGTCGCGAAGATCGACGGCATCCGCGCGCGGCGAAACAGCCATGTTTTTTGCGGGATTCTCGATCAGATCGGCATGGACCCGATGTGCGAGAAGATGCTTTCGCGCAGCATTGGGCATCAATCTAATTGGCGCATGGATCAATGCGCAATTCACATGGATGGAGCCAGAACGATGCCGCACTGGCTCTGACAGACCTCCTGCCCCATTTTGCCGCAGCTCAACCGTGATCCAGTGCACAGACAGACGCATGGCGGCCACCTAAAAAAGGTGACATCATCGCGCGCATTGCCGATGGAGGTGACACCATGCGCCGTCCAGTTCTTCGCAATTTGTTTCTTGCATCCGGTCTTCTCGCGCTCACGCAATTGACGATTCCGACGGAGGCCGCGGCCGAAGCACGGCTCGCACTCGTGATCGGTCAATCGGCCTATCGCACCGTGCCGGAACTGCCCAACGCAGCCAACGACGCCAAGGGCATGACGGAGCTGCTCGGCAATGCCGGCTTCACCGTCACCACGGCATCCAATCTGGCGCAGAACGACATGCGTCAGGCGATCTCGGATTTCGCCGGCAAGGTCAGCGCCAGCGGCGCCGACACCGTCGCGCTGGTGTTCTATGCCGGCCACGGCCTGCAGATCGACGGCGAAAACTATCTCGTTCCCGTCGATCTCGACCCCAAGCGCGAAGCCGACATTCCGCTGCAGGGCGTACGGCTCAACGATTTGCTCAACACGCTCGGCGCGCTGCCGACACGAGCCCGCATCTTCATGCTCGATGCCTGCCGCAACAATCCGTTCCCGGCGCTCAGTGGCGCCGGACACGGGCTTGCGATCGTCGACACCAAGGCCGGCGCGCCGGGCTCCTTCATTTCCTATTCGACCTCGCCGGGCTCCGAAGCCGAGGATGGCTCCGGCATCGACAGTCCCTACACCACCGCGGCGCTGACCGTCGCCAAGCAGCCCAATCTGCCGATCGAAGAAGTGTTCAAGCGCATTCGCGTCGCCGTGGCGCAATCGACCGACGGACGCCAGATCCCCTGGGAAAGCTCGTCGCTGACGACCGACTTCAAGTTCTTCGGCGGCGACAGCAGCGGCAGTCAGGCTGCGCTTCCTGGCGCATCCTCCATGGCACTTGCGAGCGGCACGCGCAGCCTCGAGGACTGGCGCAAGGACTTGCAGGGCAAGCCGGCCATGGTCGCCTATGAGATGGTGATCACCGACGACACCGTGCCGGCTTATCAGGCCTATATCGAGTTGTATGCTCAGGACACCCGTACGCCGCGGCTGCGCACGATTGTGGAGCGCCGGCGCCAGATGCTGGCGTGGGAGCGCGCCACCGCGATCAACACCCGCGCCTCGTTCGAGGCTTATCTGGCCAACTGGGACAACAGCGATCTGGCCGCGACCGCACGCAGGCTGTTGCTCCGCGTACAGAACCGCAACTACGTCTTGCCTGCTGTGGTCGCGGCCGCTCCTGCCCCGGTCGCCGTCGCAATGGCCCCGACCTGCCCGTGCTCGACGCCCTCGACACCGGCAACGCCGATCAACCCGGCGGTCGCTCCCGTGATCAAGAAGCGCGTCGACGACACGCCGCCGAAGCGCAAGGTCGTCGACACGCCCCCCAGGCAACGCCGGCCGCCGCCTGATGAGGTGATCTACGAGCGCGCGCCGCCGCCGGATCGCGGCCCGCCGCCCGGCGCCATCATGCAAGGCATCGGAATAGGTGTCGGAATCGGCATGGGTATGGGCGGCGGCCGCGGCGGCGACTATCACAACGACCGCGGCCGTTACTGAGACGACCTCTCGCAGTACGGAGGACAAATCTGTCCTCCGTCATTGCGGGCCGTCGGGTCCGCGCGAAGCGCGCCCCGATGACAGGCTCCGCGAAACAATCCAGAGTCTTTCCGCGGAGGGATCCTGGATTGCTTCCGCCTTCGCTAAAGCTTCGGCGGACAAGTCGCTGCGCTCGCAATGACGACGGATGGAGATAAACTGCGTCTGCTGCTTCCCGATACGGAAATGCTGTAGTCTAACCGACTGACGCCAGGCTTTCCGGGGACTCCACATCGATGCCGCACGACGCTCACGCCAAGCCAGCTTGGCCGCTGTTTCGCTCACTCGCGTCCTATTCGCTGCCGGGCGATTTGATGGCTGGGCTGACGCTGGCCGCGATCGCGATTCCCGAGCAGATGGCCACGGCACGGCTCGGCGGCTTCGCGCCGCAGATCGGCTTCTTCGCCTTCATGGCGGGCTCGCTCGGCTTTGCCATGCTCGGCGGCAACCGCTTCCTGTCCTGCGGCGCCGATTCCACGATCACGCCGATTTTCGCCGGCGGACTGGCGGCGCTGGCCGCCGCCGGCTCGCCTGAGTATCAGGGCCTCGCGATCGCGCTGGCGCTGATGGTCGGTGCGATGATGCTGGCCGGCGGCGCCTTCCGCCTCGGCGGCATCGCCAATCTCTTGTCCGTGCCCGTCATGGTCGGCTTCCTCGCCGGCATCTCCGTCCACATCATCGTCTCGCAATTGCCGGGCGTGCTGGGTCTGGACTCGCCGAACGGGCCGACGCTCGATCGCATCGGCGTGCTCGCAAGCGAGCTCGGCCGCACCAATCCCTTCACGCTGTGCATCGGCTTCGGTGTGCTGGCCGTGGTCTTCCTGGCCGAGAAGATCAGCGCAAAAATTCCGGGCGCGCTGATCGGGCTCGTCGCCGCGACCCTGGCCACGATCGTGCTCGGCCTCGAGAGCAAGGGCGTCAATGTCGTAGGCGCCGTGCCGGGGACGCTGCCGCGGCCGACCTTCCCCGAGCTTGCACCGGAGCAATGGGTCCGCCTCGTGCCGCTCGCCTTTGTCATCACGGTCGTGGTGATGGTGCAGACCGCGGCGACGACGCGCTCGTTCCCGTCCGATCCCGACAAGCCGGCCGATGTCGATCGCGATTTTCTCGGCGCGGGCGCCGGCAGCGTGCTGTCGGGCCTGTTCGGCGCGTTTCCAGTCAATGCCAGCCCGCCGCGGACGGGCATTGTCGCCGAGACCGGGGGACAATCGCAGCTCGCGGGCCTTGCGGCCGCTGCCATCGTGCTGGCGCTGCTCGCGTTTGGAACGGGATTGCTGCAGCACGTTCCGGACGCGGCCCTCGGCGGCATCCTGCTGTTCGTCGCGTTGCGCATCATCCGCGTGAAGCAGATCGCCACGATCTATCGCCAATCCCCAAGCGAATTCCTTCTGATCGCCGCCACCGCCGCGCTGATCATCGTGCTGCCGATCCAGCAAGGCGCGTTCCTCGGCATCGTGCTGTCGCTGCTGCACGGCATCTGGAGCACGACGCGCGCGCGGCTGGTCGAGTTCGAGCGCGTGCCGGGCACCACGATCTGGTGGCCGGCGCATCCCCACATCGCCGGCGAGCGCATCGCCGGTGTCGCCGTGATCGGGCTGCAGGCGCCGCTGTCGTTCCTCAACGCGCCCGGCTTTCGCAGCGACGTGACCAAGGTGCTCGGCGCAACGCCGCCGCAGCTGCTGGTGCTGGAGGCGAGCGGCATGGTCGAGATCGACTTCACTGCCGCGCAGATCCTGCTCGACGTCTTCAGGGCTTGCAGTGAACAGGGCGTCACGGTCGCGCTGGCCCGGCTGGAATCGGTGCGTGCGCAGGACGCATTCGAGCGGTTCAGGCTGTTCGAGGCCCTGCCCCGGGAGAACGTCTTCCACAGTGTCGACGAGGCCGTGCGCAAGCTGGCGAAATAGGAACAGCTTTGGTTCGCGCAGGTCGAGCCGCGAACTCGCTGTAACCTCTCCCGCTTGCGGGAGAGGTCGGCGCGGAGCGCCGGGTGAGGGCTTTGTCCCCTTGGGGATTGTCCCGTTGCGGAGACACCCTCTCCCCGACCCTCCCCGCAAGCGGGGGTGGGAGCGCACCGCTCACTGCGCCAATGTCGGATGATCCCGCTGCACCGTTTCGCGGATCCAGCTGGCATGGATCGCGCGAAACAGGATTTGCGCCGTCTTGAGGTCGTTCGCTGTCATGCAGAGATCGACGATGCGACGCACTGCGTCGTCGCGCATCAGCCCATCCGAGATCTTCATCGCGATTTCCATCGCGACTTTCGCCGCGCGCTCGTAGCGCTCGCTGTCGCGCTTGTCGTGGCGCGCGGACCCTGCCGCGCTCGCCGCAGCGGCGTCACAGATCGCGCGGATACGCTCGGCAGCCTCGATGTCGCCGAGCGGCCGTTCGATCGCTTCGTCCCAGATGTCCCGGCGCGTCTTGCGGGCGAACCACTGCATTGCCTGCTCCGTGGTGAGGGAGCGAGCATAAACGGCGGTGAGCCTGCGCGCTACGCCTCCGGAACGATCTTGCCGGGATTGAAGATGTTCTGCGGATCGAGCGCCTTCTTCAGTGCCCGCATCGCGTCGATCGCCTCGGGGCCGAGCTCCGCCTTGAGATATTTCTGCTTGCCCTGGCCGATGCCGTGCTCGCCGGTGCAGGTGCCGTCCATCGCCTGCGCGCGCTCGACCAGCCGATGCATGAACTCTTCGCCGCGCGCCATCTCGTCGGCATCGTTGGTGTCGCAGACCAGCGAACAGTGGAAATTGCCGTCACCGACATGGCCGACGATCGGCGACAACAGGTTGAGACGCTTGAGATCTTCCTCGGTCTCGCCGACGCATTCGGCAAGCCGCGAAATCGGCACGCAGACGTCGGTCGCGACCACACCGATGCTGTCGCCCGGCCGCAGCGCCTTCACCGACCAATAGGCGTCGTGCCGTGCCTGCCACAATTTTGTGCGATCCTCCGGCTTGGTGGTCCAGGAGAAATCGCCGCCGCCACAGTCCTTTGCGATCTCGCCGAAAGCCTTGGACTGTTCGCCGACCTCGATCTCGCTGCCGTGGAATTCCATCAGCAGCAGCGGCGTTTCCGGCAGCGTCAACTTCGAATAGGCGTTGCAGGCCCGCACCTGCGCGGCGTTGAGCAGCTCGATGCGCGCCACGGGAATGCCGGTCTGGATCGCCAGGATCACGGCCTGACACGCCCCGTGCACGGTCTCGAACGACACCGCACCGGCCGCGATCGTATCGGGGATGCCGCGCAGGCGGATGGTCAGTTCCGAGATGATGCCGAGCGTGCCCTCGGCGCCGACGAACAGATGCGTCAGGTCGTAGCCGGCGGATGATTTCTTCGCACGCGTGCCGGTCGTGATGATCTCGCCGTCGCCGCGGACCACTTTCAGCGCCAGCACACTGTCGCGCATGGTGCCGTAGCGCACCGCGTTGGTGCCGGAGGCGCGGGTCGAGGCCATGCCGCCGAGGGAAGCGTCCGCGCCGGGGTCGATCGGGAAGAACAGGCCTTGGTCGCGCAGATGCTCGTTGAGCGCCTTGCGGGTGACGCCGGGCTGGATCACGCAGTCGAGGTCCTCGGCATGCACCGCGAGCACCTTGTTCATGTCGCGCAGGTCGATGCAGATGCCGCCGGCGGGTGCGTTGACCTGGCCCTCTAGCGAGGTGCCGGTGCCGAAGGCGATGACGGGCACGCCGTTTTTCGCGCAGATCCGCACCACGTCCTGGATGTCGGCGGTCTCCTGCGCCATCACCACGCCGTCCGGCGGCTGGTTCACGATCCATGTGGTGGTATGGCCGTGCTGCTCGCGGACGGCCTGCGAGGTAATGAGGCGGTTGCCGAACCGCGCGGCAAGCTGCTCCAGCGCGCTCGCGAGGGCTTTCGGCGCCGGCCGCGGCGGATTATTGGTGATGGTCGTACCCACGGACGTTCCTCCCGACGAGACGAACCGTGGCAAAGGACATCTCACCGGTCAAGTCAAGCGACCGGACGCATAGCTGGGGAAGGACACATGCCGCAGACTGCTGCCACAACGATCGAGGGCGCACCGTTCCGCGCGTCGATCATGCAGATCGAGCCGCAATGGATCGACTACAACGGCCACCTCAACATGGCCTATTACAACGTGATGTTCGACCGCGCGATCGACCAGATGTGGCTGACGCTCGGGATCGGTCCGGGCTACATGAAGGAGCGCGGCGGTTCGACCTTCACTGCCGAATGCCACGTGCGGTATTTGCGCGAAATCCACCTCGGCGATCCCGTGCAGGTCTCGGTCTGGCTGCTGGAAGCCGACGACAAGCGGCTGCACACATTCCAGGAGCTGCGACACGCCACCGAGGGCTGGTTGTCTGCGACCTCCGAAAACATGTCGCTTCACATCAACATGGGCTCACGAAAGGTGGCGGCCTTTCCAGCGGACATCCGTGAGCGCATTGCGGCGGTGGTCAAGGCTCATAGCGGCGTGCCGCGACCCGAGGGCATCGGCCGGAACGTGGCGATGCCCTCGAAGCGGTAGTGCATGATCCGGAAAAGTGCGAAGCGGTTTCCGGCAAGATCATGCACCAAATCAGACCGCGCTAAACCCTGGTACGGCCGCGGGCCAGACCGACAACGGCCGAGACCAGGAACAACACGACCGCGATGAAGAAGATGATCTTGGCGATTTCGATCGACGCGCCGGCGAGGCCGCCAAAGCCCAGAATACCGGCGATCAGGGCGATAACCAGAAACGTAACTACCCAGCTAAGCATGATCCGAACCTCTGTTTCGATGTCTCTCTGCGATCGGCGCGGCTGACGCGCCTCACTTGCAGAACCAATCGCCGACTCGGAACAATGGTTCCGGGCCGCTGGGGCCGGAAATTCGCCTGACCCGCAGGAACAAATTGGCTTTCCGCGCACGTGGAAAACCCCCGTCCGCGGCCCCATATAGGGACCAATCCCTGTTAAGAAGGCTCCCCTTTCACCACCCCGCGGTGCCAACGTGGGGCAAATGATTCGCATGACCGAGCCGAGCAAGATCACGTCCCAGAGTGTCCCCGACCACCAGCCCGCAGCCGGCGGCATTGCCGCGCGTGCGCGCGCCTCGGTGGGCCCGCAATACCTGTCCGGGCTCAATCCGGAGCAGCGCGAGGCGGTGGAGACACTGGACGGCCCGGTTCTGGTGCTGGCCGGCGCCGGCACCGGCAAGACCCGCGTGCTGACCACGCGCATCGCCCATATCCTGAGCCAGGGCCGCGCCCGCCCCTCCGAAATCCTGTCAGTGACCTTCACCAACAAGGCCGCGCGGGAGATGAAGCACCGGCTCGGCCAGATGCTCGGCCATGCGGTCGAAGGCATGCCGTGGCTCGGCACCTTCCACTCCATCGGCGGGCGTATCCTGCGCACCCACGCCGAGCTGGCGCAGCTCAAGTCGAACTTCACCGTGCTCGACGTCGACGATCAGGTGCGGCTGTTGAAGCAGCTCCTGCAAGCCGACAACATCGACGACAAGCGCTGGCCCGCGCGCATGCTCGCCGGCCTGATTGACGGCTGGAAGAACCGCGGCCTGACGCCGTCGCAGGTGCCGTCAGGCGAAGCGGCCGTCTTCGCCAACGGCAAGGGCGGCAAGCTCTATGCGAGCTACCAGGAGCGGCTGAAGATTTTGAACGCCGCCGATTTCGGCGATCTGCTGCTCGAGGACATCCGCATCTTCCGCGAGCACCCGGATATCTTGCGGCAGTACCAGCAGCGCTTCAAATTCATCCTGGTCGACGAGTATCAAGACACCAACGTCGCGCAGTATCTGTGGCTGCGGCTGCTCTCGCAGGCGCCATCGTCCAATCCGTCATTGCCCGGCTTGCCCCGGCAAGCCATCGAGTCTCCGCCGAGTGATGCCGAGAATGACGATGAGGCGCCGCCTCCGGCGCAAGAAAAAACACACGTCAAGAACATCTGCTGCGTCGGCGACGACGACCAGTCGATCTATGGCTGGCGCGGCGCGGAGGTCGACAACATCCTGCGCTTCGACCATGATTTCCCCGGCGCCAAGGTCATCCGCCTCGAGCGCAACTACCGCTCGACCGGCCACATCCTCGCCGCCGCCTCGCACCTGATCGCCCATAACGAGGGCCGGCTCGGCAAGACGCTGCGCACCGAAGACCATGACGGCGAGAAGGTCACGGTGACGGGCTCGTGGGATTCGGAAGAGGAAGCCCGCGGCATCGGCGAGGAGATCGAGCAGATCCAGCGTCAGGGCGACAAGCTCAACGAGATCGCGATTCTCGTGCGCGCCTCCTACCAGATGCGCGAGTTCGAAGACCGCTTCGTCACGCTCGGCCTGCCCTATCGCGTCATCGGCGGCCCGCGCTTCTACGAGCGCGCCGAAATCCGCGATGCGCTGGCTTATCTGCGCGTCATCAATTCACCGGCCGACGACCTCGCCTTCGAGCGCATCGTCAACACGCCCAAGCGCGGCTTGGGCGATGCCACCGTGCAGATGCTGCACGACCACGCCCGCAAGCGCCGCATTCCGCTGTTCGAGGCGGCGCGCGCGGTGGTCGAGACCGACGAGCTGAAGCCGAAGGCCCGCGGCTCCTTGCGCGACGTCGTCGCCCAGTTCGACCGCTGGCGCGCCCAGCGCGAGGTCACGTCGCACACGGAGCTCGCCCAGATCGTGCTCGACGAGAGCGGCTACACCGAGATGTGGCAGAAGGACCGCTCGGCGGACGCCGCGGGCCGGCTCGAGAACCTCAAGGAGCTGGTGCGCTCGATGGAGGAGTTCGAGAACCTGCAAGGGTTTTTGGAGCACATCTCGCTGGTGATGGACCGCGACAGCGGCGCCGATGAGGACGCGGTGTCGCTGATGACGCTGCATTCGGCCAAGGGTCTGGAGTTCGACAACGTGTTCCTGCCCGGCTGGGAAGAAGGCCTGTTTCCGAGCCAACGGACGCTGGACGAACAGGGCCGCGCCGGACTTGAGGAAGAGCGCCGGCTCGGCCATGTCGGCCTGACCCGCGCCCGCCGCCGCGCCAAGATCTATTTTGCCACCAACCGGCGGATCCATGGCACCTGGTCGACCACGATCCCGTCGCGCTTCCTCGACGAACTGCCGGCGGCCAATGTCGAGATCACGGAATCCAAGGGCGGCTCCGCCTGGGGCGGCACCGGCGGCTACGGCGCCTCCCGCTTCGACGACATGGAAGCGTTCGGCTCCACCTATTCGACCCCGGGCTGGCAGCGCGCCCAGGCCAATCGCAATCGTGGCGGCGGCGGGGGCGGCAATGGCGGCCGCGGCAGCTTCGAGGAACAGGCCTCGTCGTTTTCGTCCCAGTCGTCCTCGCCCGATTTCGGCAGCTTCTCCTCGCGCCGCCGCGGGCCCCTGACGATCGAGGGCGAGCTGGTGGCCAAATCCACCGGCACGACCTCGGAATTCTCGCTCTCCGACCGCGTTTTCCACCAGAAATTTGGCTACGGCCGCGTCACCAGGATCGACGGCAACAAGCTCACCATCGCCTTCGACAAGGCCGGCGAGAAGAAGGTCGTGGACAGCTTTGTGCAGCGGGCGTGAGGCCCGCATGCCGCACTACATCGCCATCATCCAGGACGCCGGCCCCGACGAAGCCGTCGGCGTGTGGTTTCCCGACCTGCCCGGCTGCATTTCCGGCGGCGACGACGTCGATGAGGCCCTGGAGAATGCGCCCGAGGCACTCGCGTTCTATGCACAGGAACTGGTCGCGGACGGCCGCCAGCTTCCCCCGCCGCGGACATTGGACGAGCTCAAGGCCGACCCTGATGTGGCCGACGAGCTCGGGAAGCACACAGTCGCCCTGATCGAATGGCCGCCCCTCACTGAGGCCACGGAGTGAGGACTGTTCGCCGCACTGGTCGGACTCTCGACACTTCTCGCCCGAACAGCCCTTGACCACCGCGAACTTCCCCGTATCAGATGCGGCCATGGTCCGGGGCTCCATCACACTGATCTTGCTGGCATTGGGTATGCCGTCGCTTGCAGCGGCGGAGACCATGAGCTTTGGCGACTCGATCGGGATGCTGGCGAAAAGTTGCGGTGCGGAAATCGTCGCGAATTGCCGCGGCGTCAACCCGGATTCGACCCGCCTGAAGGAGTGCCTGTCGCGCAACCGCGACGTGCTCTCCCAGCAGTGCCAGAGCGACTATCTCGGCGCCTTCGATGCCATCCAGAAGCGTGTCGCGGCCCGCGTCACGGTGGCGAACGCCTGCCAGCGCGAGATCGTCAAGGTCTGCGGCGGCTCGACCAAGGAGACCAGCAAGGCGGTCCCCTGCCTGGTCTCGACGCCCAAGGGCATCAGCAACAACTGCCTGAAGGCCGTCGACGACGCGGGGTATCGGTGATGCCAGCGAACAGGCTTTCCAACGCCGGAATATGCATCGCGCTCGGCCTCGCTTTGCTCGCGGGCACAGCCGAAGCGCAGACGGCGCCGCCGACCCGCGATGACATTGTCGGCAAGCTCAACCATTTCGAACAGCCCGCGGAGATCGATCTTCCCGCGCTGAAGCTGCAGGTGATGGAGCGGGCCAAGGCCAGGATCAAGAACGATCCGGGTCCGGTGAACCGGCCGCTGATCGCGCCTGATCTGGTCAATCTGCCGACCTTCACCGCGCAGATCCAGTTCGACGCCGACACGCCGATCATCCAGCCGGCGTCGTACCAGACCGTCGGGCGCCTCGCTGACGCGCTGGTGCATGCCTCGCTGCTGCCCTACACGTTCCTGATCGTCGGTCATGTCGAATCCAACGCGAAGACGCGCGAGGCCAACGCCATCCTGAGCCAGCGCCGGGCGGACGCGATTCGCGACGTGCTGGTGAACACGTTCAAAATCTCGACCAAGCGGCTGCATCCGATCGGCCTCGGCGAGGAGCAGTTTCTCGACCGGGCCAAGCCAAGCTCGGCCGTCAACGGCCAGTTGCAAATCCTGACCTACGCCAAGGTACCGGAGGAAGCGCCTGCGCATCCGGCTGCGACACCTGCGCCTGCGGCGAAAAAGCCCGCCAAGAAGCACTGAGCGGACGGCCCACGGCGCCTGACGGAACCCTTTGAAGTCGTGATCGTTTTGTGACCTGTCTCACAGCGCGACAGCGCGGCTTCGCGCGACAATCGCACCGGTTTGTGCACCGCCCTATCAGGTGCTATAGGCTTTTTTCGCCCTCCCCGACCCCATGCTGCACGAGACCGAGATGGCCAGTTATTTTCAACACCAACTGGCCGACTACGTCGAATATCATCGCGATCCCTGGAACTGCGCGATGCACGTGGTCGGCATCCTCCTGCTCTTCACCGGCGCCGTGCTGCCGCTGACGCTGGTGCATTTCCCGCTGTTCGGGATCGAGGTCACCCTGGCCGTAATTCTTGCCCTGCCGGTGCTGGTCTACTGGCTGATGCTGGACGCCGGGATCGGGGTCGGCATCCTCGCCGCGATGATCGTGCTGCTTTTGGTCGCAACCGCGATCGGCAATCAGGTCTCGATCGTCATGATGTGGTCGATTTTTGCGGTGCTGATCGGACTTGGCGTCGCTGCGCAGATCGTCGGCCACAAGGTTTTCGAGGAACGGCAGCCGTCGATGGTCGACCACCCCACGCATTTTCTGCTTGGACCGATGTTTGTCATGGCAAAATTATTCATTGCATTGGGCTTCCGTCGCGACCTTGCCGCGATTCTGGCGCCTGCTCCGACCAATTCCCTTTCAACCCGATAGTTCTAGACGCGAAACAGCAAACCTACTGCATGGCTCTCGTACTGGTTACCGGTGGCAGCGGCTTCATCGGACATCATCTTGTAGAAGCGCTCCGCGCCCGTGGGCAGCGGGTGCGTGTTCTCGATGTCCGTGCGCCGGCCACGCCGTATGCCGACGTTGAATATGCCCAAGGGTCGGTGCTCGACGGCGCCGCGGTCGATGCCGCGATTGCTGGGGTCGATCAGGTCTATCACCTCGCGGGCCTGCCCGGCATGTGGGTCGCCGACAAGCAGGCCTTTCACGACGTCAATTGCCGCGGCACCGAGATCGTGCTCGCGGCCGCGATGAAGCGCGGGGTCTCGCGCTTCCTGCATTGCTCGACGGAATCGATCCTGTTCCCCTATTCCGACCTCAACGGTGTGCCCGCCGAAGAGGCGCTGCAGCCGGCCGAGGCGATGCCGGGCGCCTACACGCGGTCGAAATCGCTGGCGGAGCATTGCGCCGCGAAGGCCGCGGCCGCGGGCTTCCCGCTGGTGATCGGCACCCCGACCATGCCGATCGGTGCGGCCGACCATAATCTGACGCCGCCGACCGCGATGCTGTGGTACTTCCTGCAGAAGAAAGTGCAGCCGCATCTCGACTTCCCGGTCAATCTCGTCGACGTCCGCGACGTCGCCACGGGCCTCGTGCTGACCATGGAGCGCGGGCGTAACGGCCAGCGCTACATCCTCGGCGGCGACTGCGTCAGGCTCGGCCAGATTCTGCGGATGATGTCCGCCATGAGCGGCCGCCGGCAATTCCCGGTCGTCGTTCCCGGCAAGATGGCCGAGCTGTCCGGCATCATGCTCGAATATCTCTCCGATCGTATCACGCGCCGGCCGCCCAACGGCACCGCCGAGGGCGTGCGCATCGCGCTCGCCGCTAGCGACCTCTCGATCGGCAAGGCGCGCACCGAGCTCGGCTACGCGCCGCGCCCGATCGAGCCGGTCCTGCGCGAAACCATCACCCATCTTCTCGCCCGCGGCGGCGCGCTTGCCTCCGGCGCCATCGAGCATCACGCGCTCTCCTCGCGCGCCAGCTGAGCTGCCGCCCAACCCAAAGAACCTTTCCGCATGTCCTTCGATTTCAGCAAGCTTCTCTCTGTCGCCTGGGGTGGTTGGACCACGACTTGGCCAACGCAACTGCTCGCCCTGATCTGGCTTGCCTGGCTCGCAAGCTGGGTCGGCGCCTCGTTCTGGCAGGGCCGCACCCAGAAGCAGGTGATGACGCTGGAGTCCGGCCGCTATCGCATCCCGATCCTGGTCGGCGGCATCCTGTTCACGCCGTGGACCGCCGAAGTGCTCGGCGAGAAGCCGCTCTGGGTGTTCAGCAATACAGCTGTCTACGTCGTGGCGCTGATCGTGCTGGCCGGCATCTCCTTCACCTGGTGGGGACGGCTGCATCTCGGACAATTCTGGTCCAACACCATCACTCACAAGCAAGACCACCGCGTCATCGACACCGGCCCGTACGGCATCGTGCGTCATCCGATCTACACCGGCCTGATCCTCGGCATGCTGGTGACCGGCATCGCGGTCGGCACGGTGACGGCGATGCTCGGCGCCATCCTGATCTCGCTCGGCATGTGGCAGAAGGGTCGGATGGAAGAAGTGTTCCTGTCCAAGGAGCTCGGCGAAGACGCCTACGGCGCCTATTGCCGCCGCGTGCCCATGATCATCCCGTTCCTATCGCCACGCTGAGAGCGGGTATCGCTTCACGCTGTCATCGCAAGCTTAGCGCGGCTGCACCTCCGGAGTCGTCCTGGCGAAAGCCAGGACCCATTACCCCAGGGAGCGGTTTGGCGAGGATTGCCCGGAACCCGAGGCCGCACGCAATCGATGGATTCCGCGGTATGGGTCCTGGCTTTCGCCAGGACGACGTTGAGGAAGCTGTGTGCGCAACACACCTGCTTCCAGGAACCCCTGCTGCCTGCGCCCGTTAGCCTCGATACCTGCCACACACCGCAGAGCATCGAGCCATGTCCGACGCATACGATTATTTTCGCGAGCACGCGATCGCCGCCGTCCGCAAGGCGCGGGCGCTGCCGCCCGGGCGGCCGAAGCAGAAGCAGCGCACGGTGGCGCGAGTCTATCATCTGCTGTCCCGGGAGGCGGCGCTTGCGCCGAACATCCATCACCTCGATGATTTTCGCGCGGCGCGCCGGGCGGAGCGGCAGATCGGCCGCTGATCTCCGGCACACCCCGTCGGCATTCGTCCCATGCAAAATCGAACGGCAGCCATTCCACGGGAATAGAGCCCCGCGGCCCGTCGCACAGGTTGACGTCTGCCCCGCCAGCCCGTTGGATGCGCGCGCAAACAGGGGCCTCTCATGACTTTTTCCAGCATCTTTGCGCAGTTCGTTGCGCTTCTCGGTGGCATCGCGCTGCAATGGCGAAAGCTGTCGGGCACAGTGCCTGCGCCGGCCTGGGGCCAGTCGCCCGCCATTCCCGAAGCAAAGCCGCAAGGCGCCATCCCGACACTGAAGATGCCGACGGCGCGGGGCTGGAGCGAGGGACAGAAGCCGACGGTCGCACCCGGGCTCAAGGTCAATGCGTTCGCGACCGGTCTCGACCATCCGCGCTGGATCGAGGTGCTGCCCAATGGCGACGTGCTGATCGCGGAGGCGACGCAGATCGCGGGGGCGCCGCGGTCGGTGTTTCATTACGCGATGCAGGCGACGATGCGGCGCGCCGCCGCGCTCGGCGTCAGCGCCAACCGCATCACGCTGCTGCGCGACAAGGACGGCGACGGCGTCGCGGAGTATCGCGGCGCGTTCATGGAAAATCTCAGCCAGCCGTTCGGCATGGCGCTGGTCGGCGACACCTTCTATGTCGGCAACACCGACGGCGTAATGGCCTTCCCGTACGTGGCGAATGCCGATCGCATCACCGTGCCTGGCAAGCGCCTCACCACTTTCAAGCCGAGCGGCCACTGGACCCGCAGCCTGCTCGCAAGCCCGGACGGCAAGAAGCTCTATGCCGGCGTCGGCTCGCTCAGCAACATCGCCGAGATGGGCATGGAAGTCGAGGAAGGCCGCGCCGCCGTCTACGAGCTCGATCTCGTCGCCGGCACGCACCGCATCTTCGGCGCCGGCCTGCGCAACCCGGTTGGTCTCGCCTGGGAGCCGACGACCGGTGTGCTCTGGACCGTCGTCAACGAGCGCGACGGCCTCGGCGACGAAACGCCGCCGGACTATCTGACCTCGGTGCGCGATGGCGGCTTCTACGGCTGGCCTTATTGCTACTGGGGCAAGACGGTGGACGATCGCGTGCCGCAGGATTCGGCGATGGTCGCCAAGGCGCTCACGCCGGACTACGCGCTCGGCGGCCATACCGCCTCGCTCGGCCTGTGCTGGATGCCCGCGGGCACGCTGCCGGGCTTCCCGGACGGCATGGCGATTGGCCAGCACGGCTCGTGGAATCGCAGTACGCTGTCCGGCTACAAGCTGGTGTTCATCCCGTTCGAGAACGGAAAGCCTTCGGGTCCCGCACGCGACATCCTGTCCGGCTTCCTCGCGCCCGACGAGAAAGAATCCTACGGCCGCCCGGTCGGCGTCGTGATCGGTCCAGACAAGAAGTCGCTGCTGATGGCCGACGACGTCGGCAACGTGATCTGGCGTGTGACGGGGGCGTACCCCTGACGAAGGCGCGTTCCCTCCCCCCTTGTGGGGGAGGGGCTAGGGAGAGGGGTAGCCCAGCAAGAGGTGCCGATTGTTGACGATGCACCGAGGGTCGGTGCGCGATGGAGAGAATCCCCGCGTGGCACCCCCCCTCCCTGCCCCTCCCCCACAAGGGGGGAGGGAACGGAGAGAGCGATGCTGTTGGTCGAACTTGACTCGACCTCAACTCGTCACGCTTTGAAACTCACGTCCCAACACTGAGCGTGGCGCGCTGCTTGCGGAGCAGCGCGATCACCGACAGGGCCGTGATCAATCCGGTCTTGGGATTTTCGGACGGGATATTCTCGATAGACATCGAGAAACGCGCCGAATCCGCCTCGACCTCGATGCGATGAACATTGCGCGTGACGGTCGGGTCGGCCCAGATTTGCACCTGGGTGCGATCCGGCCCGACGCCCGCGAGCGACAGCGCGACCGCAACGTTGAGATTGGCCGGAAAGCCTTTCGCAGCCTCCCGCGCGGTGCCCTCGAACAGCTTGAGCGGCTCGCGCAGATTGTCGATATCGATGTTGTTCTGGACGATGAACGGCGCGCCCTTCAATCCGTCAATCGGCTTGCGCGTGACCATCTTCACCGAATGAATGGTGCCGATCGCAGCCGCGTTGACGGCGTCGAGCCCAATCAGCGCGCCGGTCGGCACGAGGATGCGGCCGCCATTGGCGCGGGCGAGATCGACAAGATCGAAATTGTCGAGCAGCCCGCCGACGCTGACAACGACCGCGGCCTTGCCGCGTTTCACTGCGGGCTCGACGATCGCACGCAGTTGGCTGCTCGGCGCGCATTCGACGACGATGTCGGCGACGTCGCCGAGCTGGTCGAGCGGCAGTACGGATGGCGGACGACGCAGGCTGCCGAGCAATTTCTGATGCTTTGCGGGGTCGCGCACCGCCACGGCCGAGAGCGTCAATCCCTCGATGCCCTCATCGAGCGCGGTCGCTATCTTGGTGCCGATCGAGCCGAGCCCCGCGATGGCGACCCGCAGTTCGTTCGAAGCTTGCCGTTCAGTCATCGCATTACCCCTCTCACCCAGCCGATGTCATAGCGCCTCAGGCGTCGCGCGCATAGCTGCGCAGGCGCGTCTCGAGCACGGACAGCATCGCGTCGCGGGCCGGGTCGCGCGAGCCGCGCAGCCATGCGGCCGCGAGCGGCAGCCGGCCGACGGGTCCGATCTGCTTTGGCCGCAGCGGCACGAAGCGCACGCCTGATACCGCCATCCGCGTGGACCAGCGCGGCACGATCGCGACCCCGAGCCTGGTTGCGACGAGATTGATGATGGTCTGCTTCTCGTCGGCGACCTGCACGATGCGTGGCGTGAGGCCTGCCTGCTCGAACAGTCTTATCGTGAGGTCGTGGCTGTGCGGCCGCGAGCGGCGGTCCGGCACCAGCATCGCTTCGCCGGCGATCTCCGCCAGCGTGATCGACTTGCGTTTGGCCAGCGCGTGGCGCTGCGGGAAGGCCACGATGGCTGTCTCCTGCAGCAGATCGCGGAATTCGAGCCGCTTGTCCCGCTGAGCCGGCGGACGCACGAAGGCGAGATCGAGCGCGCCGGTCAGGATCTTCGGCAGCAGCCGGACGGTCTTCTCCTCCAGAAGCTGCACCGCGATATCAGGGTGCTTTGCGCGGAAGTCGCGGAGCAATGCCGGTAACAGCCCCGCCGCGGCACTGTCGATGGCGCCGACCCGGAGTTTTCGAGCAGCCCCTGCACGCGAGCGATTGCGCAGATTGGTCTCGATCGCCTCGACGCGGGCGAGAATGGCACGGGCATCGCGCAGCAGCGTCGCGCCATCTTCCGTCAGCGACACCGCCCGCGTCGTCCGCGCGAACAGCCGCGTGTCCAGATCTTGCTCCAGCAGCTTGATCTGGCGGCCGAGCGCGGAGGGCATCATCTGGAGATGCTGCGCCGCGCGGCCGAAATGCAACTGCTCGGCCGCCGCCACGAAGCATCGCAACTGATGCAATTCCATTCGCTGTCCTCTGATCCTGTGACGGGATTATATCATTTTTTTGTATAAACCAGTGCCGATTGAGTCCCCCAGCCGCTCCCGCCTAGCTTGGCCTTCGAAGTGGACCTTCAGGGTCCGCCGTCACAACGAATACCGGGAATTAGGGAGGCTGGGATGGCGAGCGAGATTCAGACGCGCGTGCTGCGCAAGATCTCATGGCGCATCGTTCCCTTCATTATGCTGCTCTACTTCGTGGCCTTCATCGACCGCGTCAATATCGGCTTCGCCTCGCTGACGATGAACAAGGACATCGGCCTGTCGCCGACCGTCTACGGCTTTGGCGCCGGCATCTTCTTCTGGGGCTACTTCCTGTTTGAGGTGCCCTCCAACATCATTCTGCACAAGGTCGGCGCGCGGATCTGGATTGCGCGGGTGATGATCACCTGGGGCATCGTGTCGGCCGCGATGGCCTTCGTGCAGGGCCCGAACAGCTTCTACGTGCTGCGCTTCCTGCTCGGCGTCGCCGAGGCCGGGTTCTTTCCCGGCATTATCCTCTATCTCTCCTATTGGTTCCCGGCACGCCAGCGTGCCGCGGTGACTGCGCTGTTCATGGCGGCGGCGCCGCTCTCGACCGTGCTGGGATCGCCAGTCTCGGGCGCGCTTTTGGAGATGGACGGAATGCTCGGCTTCAAGGGCTGGCAATGGCTGTTCGTGCTGGAGGCGCTGCCGGCGGTGCTGCTGGGATTCATGGTGCTGGCATTCCTCACGGACCGGCCGGAGAAAGCAAAATGGCTCGCGGATGACGAGCGGCGCTGGCTGGTCGAGACCATGAACGTGGAGACCACCAGCAAGGCTGCGACCTCGAAGCACAGCATCTGGCGCGGGCTCGCCGATCCGCGGGTGCTGGCGTTGGCGCTGATCTATTTCGGCACCTCGGCCGGCCTCTACACGCTCGGCGTCTGGGCGCCGCAGATCATCAAGCAGTTCGGCTTGTCCTCGCTCCAGGTCGGATTCCTCAACGCGCTGCCGGCGAGCGCCGCCGTCGTCGCCATGGTGCTGTGGGCGCGCCATTCGGATCGCACCGGCGAGCGCACCTGGCACGTCGTTCTGGCCTGCCTGCTCGCGGCGGCGGGGCTCGCCTTTGCCGGACTTGCGACCGGCGTCGTGACCGTGCTGATCGCGCTGGCGCTCGTCAACATCGGCATCTCCTCGGCGAAGCCACCGCTGTGGAGCATGCCGACGCTGTTCCTCTCCGGCCCTGCTGCGGCGGCGGGAATCGCCACGATCAACTCGATCGGCAATCTCGGCGGCTTTGTCGGTCCCGCCATGATCGGCTGGATCAAGGACCAGACCGGCAGTTTCGTCGGCGGACTCTACTTCGTTGCCGGCCTGCTGGTTCTCTCCGCGGTCCTGACCCTGCTATTGTCACGCGTGAAGACCGCGCCCGTCGAACCCGTCACACAATCCCATTGATATCTGAAACGGAGCACTCCCATGCGTACCCATTCGATTGCAGCGATCCCCGCCGACGGCATCGGCCCCGAGGTCATCTCCGCGGGCGTTCGCGTGCTGGAGGCGCTGGCCAAACGCAGCGGCGACCTCGCCTTCAACATCAAGACCTTCGACTGGGGTTCGGACTATTACAAGAAGCACGGCGTCATGATGCCGGCCCACGGCCTCGCGGAGCTCAAGAAGTTCGACGCGATCTATTTCGGCGCGGTCGGTGCGCCCGACGTGCCCGACCACATCACGCTGTGGGGCCTGCGCCTGCCGATCTGCCAGGGCTTTGACCAATATGCCAATGTGCGGCCGACCAAGATCTTGCCGGGCGTCGCCTCGCCGCTGCGCAATGTCGGCGTCGGCGACCTCGACTGGGTGATCGTGCGCGAGAATTCGGAGGGCGAATATGCCGGCATGGGCGGCCGCGCCCACAGGGGTCTCCCGGAAGAGGTCGGCACAGAGGTCGCGGTGTTCACCCGCGTCGGCGTGACGCGGATCATGCGCTATGCGTTCGAGCTCGCGCGGTCGCGTCCGCGCAAGTTCCTGACCGTGGTGACCAAGTCGAACGCGCAGCGCCATGGCATGGTGATGTGGGACGAGATTGCCGCCGAGGTCGCGGTCGAATTCCCTGATGTGACCTGGGACAAGATGCTGGTCGACGCCATGACGGTGCGCATGACGCTGCATCCGAAGAGCCTCGACACCATCGTCGCGACCAATTTGCACGCCGACATCCTCTCCGACCTCGCCGGCGCGTTGGCGGGAAGCCTCGGCGTGGCGCCGACCGGCAATATCGATCCGCAGCGCCGCTTCCCCTCGATGTTCGAGCCGATCCACGGGTCGGCCTTCGACATCACCGGCAAGGGCATTGCCAACCCGGTCGCGACGTTCTGGACCGGCGCGCAGATGCTCGAGCATCTGGGCGAGAAGGATGCCGCGGTGCGGTTGATGGCGGCGGTGGAGAAAGTATGTGCAGCCGGCGTGCTGACACCCGACGTCGGCGGCACGGCGACGACGAAGGACGTGACGGATGCCGTGATCGAGGCAATCCACGGATCGAACGTCTAGTCCGAGCTGCGTCTCCTCCCTCCCCCATTCTTGCGGGGAGAGGGTTGGAGCCGGAGGCGCCAGGGATTCCAAAAAATTTTGGAGCCCCTCTTGAAACCAGAACGGGCTTTTTTTATTTTTCCGCTGCCGCCGAGAGGTGGTGTTCCCGACGCCTGGTGGGTCGGGAAGCTGAGACGGGCACCGGTCGTGTCCGGTGTCGTTCGTATCCATTTTGCTCCTTGGAGGATCTGGCTATGCGCACTTACGACTTCTCTCCCTTGTGGCGTTCGACCGTTGGCTTCGACCGCCTTTTCGACCTCGTTGAAACGGCACAGCGTGCCGGCGAGGACAACTATCCCCCCTACAACATCGAACGTCTCGGCGAGGATCGCTACCAGATTTCGCTTGCGATTGCGGGCTTCTCGCCCAACGAGGTCGCGGTGACGGCCGAGCAGAACGCGGTGACCGTCGAGGGAAACAAGCCGGACAGAACCGAACGCGAATATCTCTACCGGGGCATTTCCGCACGGCCGTTCAAGCGGCAGTTTAACCTGGCCGATTATGTTCAGGTGCACAGCGCCTCGTTCGAGAACGGCCTGCTCAAGATCGAACTGGTCCGGGAAATCCCTGAAGCCATGAAGCCGCGGCGAATTGCCATCAATGCCGCGCCGTCCGCCAACGTGCATCAACTCGAGGGCAAAGCCGCCTGAATTCGGTCTGTCGGAGACCTGGTGATCCCGCCCGATCGCCGGGCGGGATCGACCATGGCCTTCGACTGCGTACCCGAATGCAAGTCAGAGGTTTAGAGAAAGGAGGAGGACCTCTCATGCTCGATCATGTCGACAACATCATCGATCTGAACGCGATACTGCACCCTGGCTCTGTCTATGATCATCCCCGCGACGTCATAGCCGATCCAACTCTGTCGATCCGCGAGAAGCGCGCGATCCTCGCGTCCTGGGCTTCGGACGCAGCCAGTGTCGCCTCGAGTCCGGCACTGCGGGAGATGCCCGGCTCGGGCAAAACCGTCACCATCGACGAAATTCTGGAAGCGCTCGCGAGCCTCGACCACCATCCGAAGGGACCTCCGGGCGGCAAGCCGGTCCGCACACGATCGGTCGAGCGAACCGGCCTCGCAGCGTAGGCAACGACAGCTCGACGGGGATTACGATGATGGTTGATGAAGAGCTGGCCTTGTTGCGCGGCCACCGCAGCAACATCAGCCGCTATCAGCGGTTGCTCAAGACCGAGCTGACCGAGTTCGAACGGCGGTTCATCGAGAGACGTGTGTCCGAGGAGCGCTCGGCGATCGAGAAGCTCGCTGTGTCTGCCTTTCCGCTCACCCTTCAGGCTCCGAACGGCGCGATGGGGAACGCAACCACGCGCCTGACGGCAAGCAGCCACGGGTGATCGACATGCCCGAACACCTCCCGACCTTCGAAGTGTTCCTGAAGAAATGCGGTCGAAGGACATGGCGGTGGCGTGTCTGCACGACGGAAGGACGCCTGGTCATGCACGGCTTCGAAAATGGCCGACCCGCCGCAAAATATGCGGCTGAAAGGGCATTGTTTCTGATGCTTCTCGCCGCGCCCTATCGCCCGGCGGGCCGGGCTTCCGCCACGGCGCGCTCCTCCCTGGCGACATCAGCATCAAGATGGCTGCCGCGACACAAGATGCGTGAATGACAGGGGCCGCGTGGGATGGTGCCTGGCATCAGCCAAGCCCATCCCGGCCATCTCCGTTGCTGACGCTTACCGCCGTCCGGGCGGTGGGGTCGCCATGGCGGCTGTCGGGTCGGGCGGCGTCAGGTGGCGCGGGACGATGATGGACTGGCCGGGGGTAAGCGTCGCGTTCTCCGGCAGCGAGTTGCTCTGGGCGAGCGACCACAGCGGCACGCGATTGGCTGCCGCGATGCTCTCCATGGTGTCGCCGCGGCGCACCGGTAGCCGCACGCCACTGTCCCACAATTCGACGAGCGTATTCGCCGGCACGAGATAACGCAGGGGCACGGCATCGACCTGCGTCTGGGGCGGGATGCGCGGCAACTGCGCGACCATGTCGACGATCTGACGGTGGATGTCGTCGGACTTCTCGATGTTGATGTGGCTGACCCGCGCGTTCTCCTTCAAATCATAGCTCGCATAGTGACCGCGATAACCCGGCACAGCGACCACGTTGCCGCCGCCAAGAACGCTGTCGGAGAGGTAGATGTTGATGAAGCGCTCGACATTGAGCGGCACGTCGCCGGTCGCATGCGCGGGATCGATGGTGATGACGAGGCTGATCGGGATGTTCTCCTTGGCCGCCATCTCCGAGATGACGATCGAGCAAAGCCCGCCCATCGAATGCCCGATCAGCACGATCGGCGCCGGCGTTTCCTTGTAGCTGGAGATGGCACGATCGCCGATCCATCGGCAGATGGTGAATTCATAGACGTTGGCCGAAAAGCCGGCCTGCGTCAGCTTCTCTTCGAGCCGGTCCATGCCGGTGGAGAAGAACGGCCCCATGGCGCCACGGAACAAGTAAATCTTCGGCGGCGGCAATGGCTCGAACGGTGGGGGCGGCGGCGCGGCGGGTGCGGCCGCGGCGGGCTTCGTCTTGGCAGGTGAGGCAACGGCCGTCCCGGTGCTGAAAGCAAGCAGCGCAACGGCTGCCAGCGCGAGAAGTCGCCTCAAATCGATCATCAGTCCAGCAGTCCCACTCCGGGAGGCTGCAGCCTCCCCCAAACGCGCTTAGTGACGGCCGATTGGGTGGAATTTGGGGCACGGAACCAGGGCTCGATCGCCGCTGATTTGAGCATCTCGACGCCCAATCACTGCATGCTTTTGAGCCTGCTGCGGTGGGCGGCCTGTTTCGCGCGGTTGCCGCAGACCGCCATGATGCACCATCGCCGGGCGCGCCTGCGCGTGTGGTCGGCGAACAGCATGGTGCAGTTGTGGCCCTCGCACGCCTTGACGTTCGAAAAATCCTCGTCGCAGACGAACTTCGCCATGGCTTCGCCAACCGGCAGCAATAGCGCTTCCGGCGATCGCCAGCGCCGCTTCATTCGCAATGCGAGAGCGCCGCCATCGTCATGTCCGGGCTCGATCTGACTGAAGGATTCATCGCGCTCCAGCAGGCTGTTCAAGGGACCGAGCTCGCGCAATGCATCTGGCGTGAGCGGCCGGCCCGCATGCTTGCGCACGAACCCCCTGAACCATTCGCGCAAGGCGCGCGCTTGATCCGCGACCTTGTCCAGCTCGTCCGGCGTGGCGCGGGCCGTCAGCGCGTGCAGATCATCCGGCGGCACCAGCTTCGCCTGCGCCAGCCAGTCGATCAGGCCATGACCATCGTCGATCCAGTCCACCGGCGTATCGACCGGTGTCGCCACCGAGTTGAGAAAGTCGAGGCCGAGCGAGTCGGCGATGAACATGGCGGGCGGGCGGTCCATGAGCGGTCCTTGGCCGGTCGGGAGAACATGGACGAAGATAACCAGTTAAAGCGTCATTGACAAGTTACGTAAGCGCGAAGTAACCTCTCAAATAGCTTTTGTACGGTTATATCCAAGGGAGAATGCCATGGCCGCAATTACGTACCGCAGCGCGGATGTCGACGGATTCAAGGTGGCCTATCGCGAGGCCGGCATTGTCGGCGCGCCAAAACTCTTGCTGCTGCACGGCTTCCCGAGCGCAGGCCACATGTTTCGTGACCTCATCCCATTGCTGGCGGGCAGGTTTCATATCGTGGCGCCGGACCTTCCCGGTTTCGGCCAATCCGACATGCCTTCGCGCGAAAGCTTCCGTTTCACGTTCGATAGCATCGCGCGCGTGATCGAACGCTTCACCGAACTGATCGGCTTCGACCGGTTCGCGGTCTACGTTTTCGATTACGGCGCGCCGACTGGTTTCCGGCTTGCGCTCAGTCACCCCGAGCGGATCACGGCGATCATATCGCAGAACGGCAACGCCTATGAGGATGGCCTCAGCGACAACTGGACTCCGCTCAAGACCTATTGGCAGGATCCCTCGCCGGCCAATCGCAACGCGCTCCGCGCGCTCCTCACGCCGGAAGCGACGCGCTGGCAGTACACGCATGGCGTTCCCGATCCGATGACCGTGTCACCGGACGGCCAGAACCTCGACAATTTCTACCTTGCGCGCCCGGGGTCGGACGACGTGCAGCTCGACCTGTTCGGCGACTACAAGAGCAACGTCGCGCTCTACCCCGCCTTCCAGGACTATTTCCGCAAGCACAAGCCGCCGTTCCTCGCGGTCTGGGGCAAGAACGATCCGTTCTTCATTCCGCCCGGCGCCGAAGCGTTCAAGCGCGACAATCCGAACGCCGTGGTGCAGTTCTTTGACACCGGTCATTTCGCGCTGGAGACGCACGCGAAGGAGATCGCGGACAGCATTCGTATCTTCCTGACGTAACGGGGGCTGTCCGCCGCGACGTTTACGCCGCCAAGCTCTGCTGATCGCGGAATGCGCTGATCGCCATGTGGACGAGATGCAGCTTGCCTTTGACCGCCGGCGATATGTCGAAGGGATATGCGTCGCTCATCCCGAGCGAGCGGTTGAGTTCGTTGATGCTGCGGGCAAGCGGCATCCACAGTGCCAGGAGTGCCTCGAAGTCGCTCTCGAGATAGGGATCCGTCAGGGTCTGGCGGGCGCGCTCGTCCAGCGCCAACGGCAAACCTGCCAGCGAGTCGAGCGTCGACACGATATGCAGGAAATGCGCGAACGTTTCCGCCCAGTCCTCCCAGGGGTGGGACGTGGCGTACTCGCTGATGAAGCCGCTTCGGTCGTATGAACGATCGGCGCGGCTGTAATAGGAGTTGATCGCGGCCTGATAGTCCTGCGCCTGGTCACCGAAGATCAGCTTGAACGGGGCCTGGAATGTCGTGCCGTCGACGAGCAGGTCCCAATAGAAGTGACCGATCTCGTGCCGGAAATGCCCGAGCAGCGTGCGGTACGGCTCCCGGAATGCAACGCGGCGAGATTCTCGCTCGACATCGTCGGCCTCGGCAAGGTTGAGCGTGATGAGGCCCGAGAGATGCCCCGTCAGGATCGGACTGACCTCGTCCGAGAGAATGTCGAAAGCCAATGCTTCGCCGGTGCGCGATGCGAGCGGAAGCCTGAGGCGGCCGAGATCATAGAGGAGACGGCGCTTGGCTTCCTCCATGCGGCGCCAGAGCATGACGTTTCTGGTGCTGCCGAGGTCTGGAATCGTACGCGTGAGGCGGCACGAGCCGCAATACCAGTCCGCGCCCTCGACAGACCAATTGCAGCCGATGATCTCGCGATTGCGGCAAGCTTGATGGGATGCAAGTTTTGTCATCTCGATGCGCGAGGAATCGAACGCCAGCTCGGTGCTGCAATTCGTGCACGCGACGTGCTCGAACGAGACAGGATGGCGGCATGACGGGCACTGAAAAAACTTCACGTGGACTAGCCCCAGACAGACGGCACGCCGGAAAACCGGCCTGTCAATTAGAGGAACTCTTATAGCTTGCGACCGTCGCTGTTGCCGGCGAGCAGCGCACGCTGCGTTCGGAGCGCGTGCTGCCTCAACAGGCCGGCTCGCTTCGCGCTCAATTGGCTCGATTGAGGCTGCGGCCTTTTCTCAAGGACATTTTCGGAAACAGGTCGACCGGCCCACGCTCGCTCGGGCTGAACCGCCATGGGGCCGACGTTTCGTTTCCTTGTCATGGTGTGACAACACCAGATCGTGTGCCGAGTTCCCTTCCTTCGACCGGCAGGTGATCGAGTTTGGCTCTGCAGATACGACAATGCCGCCGTCGGCATGACGGCGGCATTGTCAATTCAACGGCTTGCGGCGAAGGGGTTAATTCCGGGGAGCCGTTGCCGCCGCCGAGCGGGCGGACCTGGGCGCGCCGGGTTCGGCAACGGGAGCAGGTGCGCGCGAGCGCATGATTGCGGCGTCGATCTCGGCAATCACGCGGCGCTGGATCGCCTCGTTCTTGTCGATCGAGATGTGGCCGACGCCGGACCCGCGGACGTCGACATTGTCGAGCTTGCCGCGAAAACCGTCCGCGCGCTTCACCGGCTCGCCGGGGCCGTCGCCGATATAGATGTTGATGTAGCGCTCCGCGCCGGTCGACAGCTTGGTCTTGAACACGGAGTCGAGCCCGATCGCGAGTTTCACGGGCACGCCGAGACGGTTGAGCTTGGCGATCATGTCCGGCAGCGCGGTCGCGCCGGAGGAGTGCCCGACCAGCACGATGGTCTTGAGCCGGCCGGCCTTGTAGGCGGTTGCGGCCTCATCGGCGAGCGAGGACCAGGACACGAAATTCGCGACGGTCACCGGGATGCCCTGCGCCTGGAGCCGGGCGCCGATCGTGTCGAGCCCGAGCGAGAAGATGTTGAGCACGCCGCGGAGCAGATAGACATGCGTGGTCGCGACCGCAGCCTGGCTCGGCGCCGCCTTGGCGGTGGTCGGGCTGATGGCAACAGCTGACAGCAGGAGCAGGCCCATCGCCCACGCACGGAGGGCGGACAACTGGCTGGCGCCAGCGGTGTGACGGCCGTTCGGTGTCATCGATCTTTTCCCTGGGAATATGCTTCGGCCGGAATCGTAGCCATGGCCTGCTCGCAGACGCAACAAAGAGCCGCGTGAACGACGATCTTAGCAGCAAGCCGTGACCATCGCGCAACACTTGCCCGAAACCTGCCACGGAAGGGCCTGTTTTGAGGCCATTCTTCTCCAGCTAATTGCAGCCGCGCGAGGCCCTTCCTATCTCAGGGCTCCGCTGACCCGCCCCTCACGGCTGGTTCCAGCCCCCCTCCCAGCCTTATCCCCTCAGACTTGCGGCCATCATGTCCTCCATCATTTCCGTCGCCAGTTTGTCGAAGACCTATGGGTCCGGCTTCAAGGCGCTCAAGAACGTCAATCTCGACATCAAGCGCGGCGAAATCTTCGCGTTGCTCGGCCCCAACGGGGCCGGCAAGACCACGCTGATCTCGATCATCTGCGGCATCGCCAATCCGAGCGAAGGCAAGGTCCTCGTCGGCGGCGAGAACATCCAGACCTCCTATCGCAAGGCGCGCTCGCTGATCGGGCTGGTGCCGCAGGAATTGCACACGGACGCTTTCGAGAGCGTGTGGGCGACGGTGAGCTTCTCCCGCGGGCTGTTCGGCAAGCCGAAGAACCCCGATCATATCGAGAAGGTGCTGAAGGACCTCTCGCTGTGGGACAAGAAGGACAGTAAGATCATCACGCTCTCCGGCGGCATGAAGCGCCGCGTGATGATCGCCAAAGCGCTGTCGCACGAGCCGCAGATCCTGTTCCTGGACGAGCCGACCGCCGGCGTCGACGTCGAGCTGCGCAAGGGCATGTGGGAGGTGGTGCGCACGCTCCAGCAATCCGGCGTCACCATCATCCTGACCACGCATTACATCGAGGAAGCCGAGGAGATGGCCGACCGCATCGGCGTCATCAACAAGGGCGAGATCGTGCTGGTGGAGGACAAGGCCACTTTGATGCAGAAGCTCGGCAAGAAGCGGCTGACGCTGCATCTGCAGGCCAAGCTCGATGCGCTGCCGGAGAGCCTCAGGCATTACGAGCTCGACCTCTGCGACGGCGGCGCGACCCTGGTCTACGACTACGACACCAAGGGCGAGCGCACCGGCATCACCAGTCTGCTCGGCGACCTCCGCACCGCCGGCATCCGCTTCAACGATCTCGACACGACGCAATCGTCGCTCGAGGACATCTTCGTCGATCTCGTGAGGGCGTCATGAACTACCGGGCTGTCCGCGCCATCTATCTGTTCGAAATGGCGCGCACCTGGCGCACGCTGCTGCAAAGCATCGTCTCGCCGGTGGTCTCGACCTCGCTGTATTTCGTGGTGTTCGGCGCCGCGATCGGCTCGCGCATTAGCCAGGTCGAGGGCGTCAGCTACGGCACCTTCATCGTGCCGGGCCTGATCATGCTCTCGGTACTGACGCAGAGCATCGCCAACGCCTCGTTCGGCATCTACTTCCCGAAATTCACCGGCACGATCTACGAGATCCTGTCGGCGCCGATCTCCTATTTCGAGATCGTGCTCGGCTATGTCGGCGCGGCCGCGACCAAATCGATCATCCTCGGCCTGATCATCCTCGCCACCGCCGGACTGTTCGTGCCGCTGCACATCCATCATCCGGTCTGGATGCTGGCCTTCCTGGTGTTGACGGCGGTAACGTTCAGCCTGTTCGGCTTCATCATCGGCATCTGGGCCGACGGGTTCGAAAAGCTGCAGATGATCCCGATGCTGGTGGTGACGCCGCTGACCTTCCTCGGCGGCAGCTTCTATTCCATCGACATGCTGCCGCCCGCCTGGCGCACGGTGGCGCTGCTCAATCCGGTCGTCTATCTGATCTCCGGCTTCCGCTGGAGCTTCTACGAGATCGCGGACGTCAGCGTGGCCGTCAGCATCGGCATGACGACGGCATTCCTGGTGATCTGTCTGGTCGTGATCTGGTGGATTTTCCGCACGGGGTATCGGTTGAAGAACTGATCCTTGCCGTCATTCCGGGGGCACGCGCGCGCCCCGGAATCGCCAGGGGTTACCGATAGCAGTGGAAGCGGTTGTATCCGTCGTAATAGCCGCGGCAGCGACGGTGGCCGCGATGGGGAATGCCGAACACCCCCTCGACCGCGCCCACGGCACCGCCGACACCCGCGCCGACCGCGCCACCCACCACGCCGCCGACGGGGCCGGCGATCCGGTTGCCTTCATAAGAACCTTCCTGTGCGCCCCGAACGATGCCCTGGGCATGGCCAGGCTGGGGGAAGCAGGACAGCGCGGCCAGAACGGCGGCGCCGGCGAAGAGCAGACGGAAAGGCAGACCAGCCGGCCGTGAAGCGGCGGCGACGCAAACTTTGTTCATCTTCATTCCCAAAGGTAAAACCGGCCGCGGAAGCCGCCGGTCGAGGCAGGTTACTTCTAATGCCGATGCAGCCAAATGGTTGCACCATTGTGATGAATTGTCGGCGTTGTGAACGCATCTCCGCTCGCGAAAATGTCAGCGCCGCCGCTGGCTTTGCGGCGCTAAGCGGCCTTGCTTACGCCGGGCGTCCCGTTAACGATGGCAATAAGGTTAGCTTTGCAGCCCGCTGGAACGAAAGCCGGATTGCAGGCATAGTGCACGCCGGGGGACGGAGAGCCGCGGCGCCTAGTGTGAACAGGCCGGAGGCCAGAAGTCAGATGCGTTCGTTTTTTATTGCTTTCACCTCCCTGATGCTTTTGAGCGCGGGCACCGCGCAGGCCAAGGTCGAGATCACCGTCGACAAGGACAATCAGCAGATGACCGTCGCCGTCGACGGCGTCGCGCGCTACCACTGGCCGGTGTCGACAGGCATCCCGTCGCGGGAGACGCCGAACGGCGCGTTCCGCACCTTCCGCATGGAAGAGGATCACTATTCCAAGGAATTCGACGACGCGCCGATGCCGCACGCGATCTTCTTCACCAAGGTCGGGCACGCCATCCACGGCACCGACTCGGTCGGTCGGCTCGGCACGCCCGCCTCGCATGGCTGCGTGCGGCTGTCGCGCCAGAATGCCACGACGCTCTACGCGCTGGTGCAGCAGCAGGGCGTGCTCAACACCACGGTGACGCTGACCGGCTCGGCGCAGGTGGCGCTGGCGCGCAATCCGCGTGGCCGCAACCCGACGGCAGTGGCCCGCGCGCCGCTGCCCGCCGAAGAGCAATACGCCACATCAAGCGATCCCGTGAACCTGACGCCTCCGGCCGCACCTGCCCGCCGCTACATGCCGCAGGACGACAACTACATCTATCCGGCCGACGGCAGCGACACCGGCGCGCGCTACCCCGCGCCGCGCGGCAGCCGCCCGCTCTATGACGCACAGGTCTATCAGCAGCAGCCGCAGCAATATTACAACCAGGGCAACGGCACCTATTATCAGCCGCAGCCCCGGCAGGTTTACCAACCGCGTGGCTATTACTACCAGAACTGACGCTATCTGGACGCGGCGTTGCCGGGCTCGACGATTTTTCGCGCAGCCTGGACGAAGGCACGGGCGACCGGCTCGAGAATCTCGGGTCCGGTCGCGGCGAGATCGTCGGACGGTGTGTGGAAAGTCCGATGGCGGCCGGCCATGCCGAGGAAATTGGCGTAGCCCGCCGCATGCACGTCGCGCAGTTCGCCGACCGCCTGCTTCTCCGTCACCAACCGTTTTGCGTCGACCTTGGCGAAGGCCTCATCCGTCAGCGCGACGGCGGATTTGCTCAGCACGAGATATCGCTCTTCCTCAGGCCGATCGGTGCGGGCGCCCTCAGCGAAGGCGTAGCAGGCGTTCGAGGAACCGAAATGAATCCACGCCAGCGTTTCCTTCGGCGCCGGCGCCCCGTTCTTCAGAAACAGCTCCATGCCGCCATGGCCGATCTCATGGCCTGCGGTCGCAATGAAGACGAAATGCGCCGGCCATTTTTCGGCGGCGATCGTGCGCGCCAGCGCAAGGAAGTTGGCAATGCCGGGCCCACGTTCGCACACGCAAGTGTACCAGCCGGTCATCGGCGTCGAGACGACGATGGTCGGCCCCGCGCCGACCTCGGCGATGACGTTGCGGCTGGCGACATCGCGCTCGTAATGGCCCTTGACGTCCAGTGTCACTGGCGCGCCCGACGCAAGCGCCCGCTCGAATGTACCGCGCGTCTTGGCGCCGACCACGATCACCGGCACCGGCCAGGGCGCATCTTCCTGCGTGACGTTGTAGGCGAAACGGTCATCCGCGGGATTGCCGATCGTCAGCAGGATGGCCGCCGGCCTCCTCGCCACGGCCTCCGCGATCGCCGCGCGATGGGCAGGGCCGAGATAGGCGCCGCGATCGAACGGCAGATCGAGCAGAAGGATTTTTCCGGCGACATCACCGTCTCGCGCCAGCGGCGTGGCGAGATGAAAGCTCGCTTTGTCCACCGGCGGCCACCAGAACGGCGTCGCCTCGACAGACGTGCCGGCCGCTTCGGCGCTGGCCTGCTCGACGACATATTGCCGGCCAAGCACGACGGGCTGGGACCTGACCTCGAATCCGGCGGTCTTGAGCTCAGCGGCGATCCAGTCGGCGGTGGCGCGGTCGCCGGGCGAGCCGAAGCGATGCAGGCCGAACGAGGCGTAGCGCGCGACGTCGGCGTAGAGGCTCGCGCCCGAAAGCACATCCTCGGCTGCCGCCTGACCAACCATGAGAACCGCCATCGTCGCGATGAAGATAAGCCGCATGCAAATGGCTCCCGGAACCAATGCTTCTTGAGGGGCAGTTTCCGCCTTCCACGGCCGTCGTCAACCACCCTCGCCGACCAGCACGAACGGCGCCCACACCGCCGGATCGGCGTTGCGCGGCGACGACCGGTCGGCAATCAGCGCCTTCATCGACCGGCGCAACGCCTCGGCGCGGCCGATGCCGGGATGCGCGGTGAGCTCCGAGAATGCTCCCGTTGTCAGGCGCACCGCCGCATCGGAATCCACCGGCCAGTGCGAGACCAGCAGCGCGCGTGCGCCGGCATAGAAGAATGCGCGCGCAAGGCCTGAGAGACCCTCCGCGCCCGGCCTGTCGCCGGCGGCGGTGTTGCAGGCCGACAGCACCGCCCAGTCAGCGTCGAGCTTGAGCTTGGCGATGCGGCTCGCGGTGAGCAAACCGTCGTCGTCGCTGGTGGGCTTTTCGGGAAGCGTCAGAACCAGCGCCGGCTCGCTGAGGCCGTTGACCTCGCCGGCGACAAGGCCGTGGGTGGCAAAATCGACGACGCGATATTGATCGAGCGGCAAGGTGTTCACGTTGGTCACGGTTGCCGCCGGGCCGAGCTTGACGTCCTCCTGCGGCGAAGCGCCGAGCGCGCGCGCCACGGCCCGGAGCTCGCCCGCCGTCTCCGGCAATGCCGGCAGGCCGGTGCGCAGCCGATCGAGATCGACGGCCGTGCCGTCATAATAGCTCTGATACGGCTGCACGTTGCGCCCAGCACGCTTGTCACCCGGCGAACGCTGCAACACGGGATCACCGAACCCGATGAACGGCTTTTGCGCCCGCGAGTCCTTGGCAAAGCTCCGCAGCGCGCGCAGGCTCGGCACCGACGGCAGCACCGTGATGGCGCGCTCGTCGAGCAGCCACGCCGCCTGCCGGTAACGATCGGCGGACATAGTGTCCGGCTTCTTCGTCACCAGCACGTGAAACGGCAGGCTGGTGAGCGCGCCGACCGGGACGATCAGCAGTTTCGGCTTGCCGGCGATATCGACCGACATCGGGCCGAACAGCGCGGTGTAGAGCTCGAAGGATGCATCGAGGTCGAACGACGCCTTTGCCGCCTCCGGATCGGTGAGCCCCTGCCGCAGATGCGCGACACGGTCGCCTATCTCGCGGTTGCCGAGTGCGATCTGGCGCAACGCGCTCGTCTCGCGCGTCACGGCCAAGGCGTAGGTCTTGTCACTGAGCGCGATGAATGTCAGCAGCGCCTCGTCCGGCTTCAACAGGCTCTGCGCCTGCGCGATCGGAAGCGGCTGCGGGCTCGCCAGATCGGCGTAAGCCGGAAAACTGCGATCGAGCTGGGCCGTGACATCGTCAAGCGATTTTTGCATCTGAGCCGTTTGCGTGCGCAGGCTCGCGATCAGTGCGTCGTTGCGCTTGCCATCCGCCTGTCCGAGTTCGGACGTCACACGCTTGTCGAGTGCCGCCAGGCTCGCCTTCAGGTCCTGCTGCCGTCGCACCAATCCTGCGATCGCGTCATTGCCGGCGCCGAACCGCGCCGCCATCTGCGCCAGTGCGGCGCCCGCGCTGGTCTCATGCGCGCGTTGCACGGCGCCAAAAGCCTCGTCCTTTGCCGCGTCGTCGGGCTTGCCGTCTGTAACGCGCCAGATCGCCTCGATCAGCCAGGGATCGAGCTCAGTGAAACGGGTAAATTGCGTATTCCGCTGCGCGTTGAGCGCGGCGGCTGCCAACCGCAGCCGCGCCAGGGCGTCCGGCCATTTGCCTTCGCGGCGATCGACGTCGGCGAGGTTGATCAGGGTTACGATGGTGCCCTGATGGCGCGGCCCGAGCCTGTCCCGCGCAATCGCGAGCGCGCGGTCGAGCCGGCTGCGCGCGTCGATCAAATTGCCGGTCTTGAGATCCAGTAGCGCGACGGCGCGCAGATCCTTGACGAGCTGGGGATGTTTGCCACCGGGCACGCGCTCGTCGATCTCGAGGCAGCGCAGCAGATATGGCCGTGCCTCGTCGATCTGGCCGGCGTCCATTAGCGCCTGCCCGAGCGATCCGGCGGCAAGCGCGGTCGGGCCGCTGCCTTCGCCGAACTTGCGCTCGATCACGGCCAGAGAGCGGCGGTAGAGACCAAGCGCCTGATCGTTGCGGCCGAGGCTGGCATAGCTGTTGGCGAGATTGTTCAGGGCCCGACCGACATCGGGGCTGTCGGGGCCAAAGGCCCTCTCGTAGATCGCGAGCACACGCTCCCGAAGGCCTGCGGCCGCCTCGTTCCTGCCCTGAGCCGAATAGGCATTGGCGAGATTGTTCAGCCCGACCGCGGTGGTCGGATGGTTCGGGCCGTAGATCCGCTCATAGGCCTGAAGCGTTTGCTGGTAGAGCTTTTCCGCCTCGGCGTAGCGCGCTTCGTGCTCGAGCACGGTGGCGAGATTGCCGGTGACGGCCGCGACGTTCGGATGCGCATCACCGTTGCGCGCCCGGTTGATCGCGAGCGAGCGCCGCATCACCGCCTCGGCTTCCGTCAGGCGGCCTGCGTCCGAATAAAGGTTGCCGAGATCGTTGAGCATCTTGTCGTAGTTCGGCGCGGCCTCGGCGCCTCTGCCAAGGCTGCGGTCCAGCAGATCGAGCCCCTGCTTCAGCAGCCGCTCGCCGTCGTCGAAGCGACCGAGCAGGCCATAGATGTCACCGAGATGGTCCATTGCCGAGGCGACGTCGGAGGGCGGCGCATTGGCGGCTTGCAGTGCGGTGAGCGCCCGCTCGAAATAGCCGGTCGCTTCCTTGAAATTCTCCTTGTCACGCGCGAGGCCACCGAGCGCGGCCAGCGTGTCCGCGAGGCGCACGTCATTGGCGCCGAAAGCACCGGTGCCCAGCGCGAGCGCGCGTTCGGCCACATTGGTCGCCTCGGCGCGGCGGTCGAGCATGCCGAGCGATCCGACCAGGATGTGCGAGGTGCGTAGCGTCGAGGCGACGTCGTTGTTGCGCAGCTTGATGGCGAGCGCCGCATTCAGCCTGTCGATGGCCTCAGGGTAGCGGCCGAGGTTGTGCAGGAACATGCCCTCGTTGTGCAGCACGCCGGCATAGTTCATGCTGCCGGCACCCTGCCCGCGGCGCACCAGGTTTTCGAGCTTCTGGGCGGCCGCGAGCCCGTCGGCCCAGCGCGCGGTCTGCGTCGCCGCGTTCATCTGCGCGAGCAGCGAATCGAAATCATCGCCGCGCTGTGCAGAAGCCAGTCCCGGAGCCAAAAGAACCACAAGAAAAAATGGGACGAACAAGCGGGCACGGCTCATGCGAAAATCCCGTCACGCGCGTCGTACTTGCAATTTTGGAAGCATACGGGTCGCGGCGGCCGCTGTCGACCGCGGGAAATCGCGCCACTATGGGCATGGATTGAGCAACCGGGCGACGCAGGAAAGCAACAGTCCACAACCTTCAACGCGGCGGGGTTTCGACCAAATTGACAACCTTGGCGTCGCCCGTATTGTCGTTCCCATTGTTTCTGGGACATGACATGACACGCGAGCAGATTTCGGATTTCTGCGTTACCGCCCTGGCAAATATCCTGCGAATTTCGAAGGACCGCGTCGACATCGGCACGAAATTCAGCCGTCTCGGGCTCGATTCGGCGATGCTGGTCTACCTCATGATGGAACTCGAAGAGAAGCTCGACCTCGAACTATCGACCGACGACTTTTACGACCATCCGACCGTTGAGGCGCTGTCGCGATTTCTCACCGACAAGCGCGCAATCCGCCCCGCCGCCTGAGGGCGGCTGAAGCCGGCGTTGCCAATGGAAACCTTCCGCTCGCTCGTGGCACTGCTGGCCCGGCGTGCGGCGGAGCAGGCCGACGACCGCGCCTATGTCTTCGTCTCCGATCGCGGAACGGAGGAAGCTGTCCTCACCTTCCGCCAGTTGCATGACTTCGCATCCACGCTCGCGGCGCGCCTGAACGCCGCGGCGCGGCCCGGCGACCGCGCCATCCTGGTGTTTCCGCCCGGCATCGAGTTCATGGTGGCGTTCTTCGGCTGCCTGATGGCCGGCATCATCGCCGTGCCGATGATGATGCCGCGGAGAAACAGCGCGCGCGATGCCAGCGGCGCGATCCTCGCCAATTGCACGCCGACGGTGGCGCTGACCAATTCGGCCGCCTCGCTCCGTGGTGATCTGAGGGCACGCTTCGCGCACGAGCACATTCGCTGGATCGAGGCCGATCTCGCGGCGGCCGACGGTGAGACGATCGAACTGCCCGAGCCGGCGCCGGACGACATCGCCTTCCTGCAATACACCTCCGGCTCGACGTCCGCGCCCAAAGGCGTGATGGTGAGCCACGCCAATCTGCTCGCCAATCTCGAGATGATCCGGCTCGCGCTCGGCAACACCCGGCAATCGACTTACGTCAATTGGGTGCCGCTCTATCACGACATGGGGCTGATCCTGAACGCACTGCAGGCGCTCTATGTTGGGGCGACCTGCGTGCTGATGGCACCGAATGCGTTCATGCAGCGGCCGCTCGGCTGGCTGCGCGCGATCTCGCATTTTCGCGCGGAAGTGGCTTGCAGCCCGAATTTCGGCTTCGACCTCTGCGTCAGCCGCTATCGCGCCGACCAGATGGAGGGCGTCGACCTGTCCTCGCTCAGGATCGCGCTGAACGGCGCAGAGCCGGTGCATGCGGAAACCATCGAACGGTTCGTCCAGACATTTGCGCCGCACGGCTTCGATCCGCGCGCGATGTATCCCGCCTACGGAATGGCGGAAGCGACGCTCCTGATTTCCGGCGGACGCCGTGGCGAGGATCATGTCACGCGCAGCGTGAGCCGCACGGCGCTTCAGGCGCATGCGGCGCAGCCGCCCTCCAGCGCCGAAGATACCCAGATCGCCGTCGGCTGCGGCCGCGCGCTGACCGCCGAACGGATCGCCATCGTTGACGCGGACGACCAGACGCGCCTGCCGGCCGACCGGGTCGGTGAAATATGGGTGAACGGCCCCAATGTCGCACGCGCCTATTGGCGCAACGACGAGGCGACGCGCGAGGGGCTCAATGCGCAGATTGCCGGCGAAGACGGGGCGTGGCTGCGCACCGGCGACCTGGGCTTCCTCGACGCCACCGGCGAATTGTTCGTCACCGGACGGATCAAGGACCTCATCATTATCCGTGGCATCAACCATTATCCGCAGGATTTGGAGCGCACGGTGCAATCCCTCGACCAAGCTTTGCGCGAAAACTGCGGCGCGGCGTTCTCGGTGCCCGACGAGAGCGGCGAGGAGGCACTCGTCATCGTCCAGGAAATCGAGCGCACCGCGCGCCACTCAATCGACACCGAAGCCATCAAGGGCCGGATTCGCGAGGCCGTCGCCGACAACCACGAGCTCTCCGCGCGTCACATCGCGCTGATCCGGCCCGGCACTCTGCCGAAGACCACCAGCGGCAAGATCCAGCGCAAGCTCGCACGCAAGCTCTGGCTCGATGGCGGATTCGAGCAGCTCGGCTGAGACGATTCAGAAATCGATCTTCGCGCTCTCTCCATCGCGCAGGCTCGCAGCGATCCCCTGCTCGATCTTGCGCGCGAGGATTGGGCGATAGTGGATGAAGTCGGCAAAATTGGCGCGGTCGCGCGTGAGATCATTGTCAACGCGATAGCTGATGAAATTGCTGCGCGGTCGGCCCGCGACCACTTTTTTGAGCGCGGCGTCGCAGGCGCTGCGCTCCAGGGCGGTTTCCGTGGCGGGCTTCGGCACGGTGGTTGCGAAGGTCGGCGGCACGATGATGACGACGGGCACATCGGCCGGCAATGTCCTGACGGTAGCTGCCAGCGCAGCGATCTCGGGAAATGCCGCCCGCATCTCGGCTGAAAGTGACGGCGCCGGATCCCTGGGCCAGCCGACTTCCTTGAATTGACCCGGCGGCCAGATGTCCTCATAGCTGACAAAGCCGTCCGGGTTCATCCGTGGTCGCCGGCCAAGCCCGATACTGATCCGCTGAAAAGCGTGCTCGACCGCCTGCCAGGAGATCAGCCGTGCTGCGTAGGTGACGACGCTTCTGTCATAGAGCCAGTCGGGAAACGGGACGCCGCCCTCCTCCTTGGCCCGTGCATGCACGCACCAGCCGGGGTCGGTTACGATCACCAGTGCGCCGACCTCCCGGTGATTCCGCAGGAAGAAGTCCAGCACTGCGAGCTCCTGGCGGGGAAACGCACCGGTCATGTAGAGCTGTACGAACCGCAGGCCGGTTACGCGCGACAATTCCGTCGGCTCGATCATCTGCGCCGTCGAGTTGCCCAGGATCGCAGCATTGAAATCCGGATTCCGCGCGCGGCTCGCAGCCGTGATCTGGGTGAGGCGATTATCGACGCCGTCGATACCGAGCAGGCCGAGCTTGCCGCTGTCATAGGGATCGACCGCCACCATCAGTGCGAGCACCAGCAGCGCAGCCCCGATCAGCGTGCCCAGACAAGCGATCAAGCTCCGGCCCCAGCCGGGGTCGGTCTCAGAACTTGAAGTAGACGAAGTCATGGAGATCCCGACCACCCATGTGAAGCAGCAGTGCGAACAGCCCGAGACCGAGCAGGCCCGCGAGCCACGGATTGGGACGGCGCGTGAGCACCGCCACGATGTCCTGGCTCGCCGGCAGCAGGAAGGCGAACAGCGGCGCTACAATCAGCGGCCACAAATGCTTTCCGCGCTCGAGCGGCAGCGGCGAAACCAGTCCGCAGAAGACGTGCCAGGCCGCCTCCACCGATCCCGCACGAAAGATCACGCCGGTCGCGAGTACGAACAACACGGTGAGCGCCCAGCCGAGCCATGACGGGAACTCCGGGCCATAGCGACGCCACAGCGTGCAGGCGACCAGCGCAAGCCCGTGCAGCAGGCCCCACAGCACGAAGGTCCAGCTCGCGCCGTGCCACAGGCCACACAGCGCCATCGTGATCATCATCGCGCCGAAGAACTGCACGGGCAGCCAGCGCCGCGGCAACAGGCGCAGATTGACCAGCGGATAGAACACGTAATCGCGGAGGAACAGCATCAGGGTGATGTGCCAGCGCTGCCAGAAATCCTGGATGTTGGTCGAGCGCAGCGGCGCATTGAAATTGTACGGCAGCTGCACGCCGAACAGCAGGCCGAGGCCGATCGCGATGTCGGAATAGCCGGAGAAATCGAACAGGATCTGGAAGGAGAAGCAGAAGGCGAGCCAGGCGTCACCGCTCGCGAGCGGCCCGTTCGCTGCCTGCACGTAGATGGGATCGAGCAGATGCGCGAGGCCGTCGGCGATCACGATTTTTTCAAACAGGCCGATCGCGATGAAACAGGTCGCGACGCAAAACTGGCGCTGCCAGCCCGGAACGTAGACCTGCCTGCCGAACTGATGCATCACCTCCGACCAGCGCGCCAGCGGGCCGGCAATCGCCTGCGGAAAGAAGGCGATGTAGAGCGCGTAGCGGTCGAGCGCATAGAGCGGCGCCCTGCCGCGCTTCAGGTCGACCAGATACATGATGTGGTGGAAGGTGAAGAAGGAGATACCGAGCGGCAGCCCGACCTCGAGCACCGGCAACCTCGTACCCAGCACGAGACCGAGATTGGCGAGAAGGAAGTTGGCGTATTTGAACAGCGCCAGCAGCGCGAGATCAAGCATGATCACCAGCGTCAGCACCGCCGGCCATTTCACGCGCCCATAAGCGACCGAAGCGAGCCAGTTGATCGCGATGGAGCCGATCAGGAGCAGGATGAAGGACGGGCTGCCCCAGGCATAGAAGGTGAGCGACAGCGCAACCTGCACACCGATGCGCAACTGCGGATAGGGATCGGCCAGGCGATAGATCAGCAGCGCCGCGGGCAGGAAGACCAGGAGAAAGGGATAGTCGTTGAACAGCATCGGTTCACAGCCGCGCCATCGCCGGCGTGAGCCGGCGGATGATGCTCAGCCCGTTTCGAGGTCGGGCGCAGCGTCGCCCGGCTGCCGCAGCATGCGTCGCGCAATCTTTTCCTCGCTCGGCACCTTGACGTCCCAGGCCAATCCGAGCGCTTCCAGGGCGCGGATGAAGACAAAGCCGGGATCGAACTCGAACCAGCGCAGGCCGAAGGCCGCGGAATAGGGAAAGGCGTGGTGGTTGTTGTGCCAGCCCTCGCCCCAGGCAAGCCAGGCCATCACGCCGAGATTGCGGCTGTTGTCGTCGCGGGTGACGAAGGGCTGCGCGCCGAAGCTGTGCATCACGGAATTGATGGCCGACATGGTCTGCTCGACCACGAACATGCGCACCACGCCGCCCCAGAGCAAGCCGGTCAGTGCGCCCCAAAGACTCATGGTGGCGAGGCCGCCGATCGCGGCCGGCAGCACCAGGCCAAGACCGACCCAAGTGTAGTAGTAGCTGTTGACGGCAACCAGCCTGCGATCCGCCATCAGGTCCGGGACATAATGCGCAACGTTGGGATAATCGTGTTCGATCATCCAGGTCAAATGCGCGTGCAGGAAGCCGCGCAGGCGGCCGAACGCGCCCTCCCCGTGCAGCCGCGGCGAATGCAGATCGCCGTCGTGATCGGACAATTCGTGGTGCCGGCGGTGCATTGCCGCCCAGGACAGCATGGGACCGCGGCCAGCCATCGATCCCATCACGACCAGGATCGCACTCATCGCCGTGGAGGTCGCGAAGGCGCGGTGGGTGAAGAGCCGGTGATAGCCGACGGTGAGGCCGAGGCCGGTGACCAGCCAAAAGCCGACAAACAGGCCAAGCTCCATCGCGCCGATCGGGCGGTAGAGCAGAAGCGCCAGCGCCAGCAGCGTGCCGAGGAAGGGCAAAACGTCGAAGATGATGAAATGCCGGCGCTGCATCCGGCGAAAATGCCGGCTACGGATAATTCGATGATCGCGTTGCTGCTGCACGGGCGGGATTCCAGGGCGCCGACTATGAGTACATACCCCCGCGGCGGCCGCAACCCAAGTCACCGCCGAAGCTTTCAACAGCCCCGAAAGCCTATACTATGGGCCGGACACGCCCAAATGCGTTCAAATATCCCTTTCCGCTTGCCCCACGAGCCGCCATGCCGTCACGTGCTGCGACGATCTTGATCGTGCTATTACCTCTCATTGCGGGACCCGCCATGGCATTCGATTCGGAGGCTCATCGCGGCGGGCGGGCACTGCTGCCGGAAAACACGCTTCCGGCCTTCGCCAACGCGCTGTCGATGGGCGTGGACACGCTGGAGCTCGACGTCGGCATCACCGCTGACGGCGAAGTCGTCGTGTCGCATGAGCGCGGGCTTAATCCCGATATCACACGGGATGCGAGCGGCGCCTATGTCGCGGCCCCCGGCACGCCGTTCGTAAAACTGCGGCTCGCCGACGTCAGGACCTACGACGTCGGCCAGATCCGGCCAGACAGTCCTTACGCGAAGCAATTCCCCGACCAACGCGCCATGCCGGGGACCCGCATTCCAACCTTGAGCGAGCTGTTCGCGCTGGTGCGCAAATCCGGCAATACGCGCGTGCGCTTCAACATCGAGACCAAGATCGATCCGAACCATCCCGACGAAACGCTCGATCCCCAAGCTTTCGTCACCAGACTGCTCGCCCTGATCGAAGCCGAAAAATTCTCCGACCGCGTCATGATCCAGTCGTTCGACTGGCGGACCCTGCTGCTGGTCCAGCAGCGGGCCCCGAAGATGCCGACGGTGTACCTGACGCTCCAGCGCGGCTCGGGCCAGACGGTGGCGCTGGACAAGGCGACCGGTTGGACGGCGGGATTCAGCCCGGCCGATCACGGCGGGTCGCTGCCCCGAACCATCAAGGCTGCGGGCGGCGCGATCTGGTCGCCCTATTTCGGCGATGTGACCGCGGCGCTGATCGCCGAGGCCCATGCGCTCCGGCTGCGGGTCGTGGTCTGGACGGTCAACAAGCGTGAAGACATGGTGCGCATGATCGAGATCGGCGTCGACGGGATCATCTCCGACAGGCCCGATTTGTTGCGGCAAGTCGCGGGCGAGAAGGCAATTGCGTTGCCCGCGGGGAGCCCGGTGGAGCCGTAGAAGCAAGTCTCGTGTCCCCGGCTCTGCAGCGCATCGCTAAAGAAGCGCTGCGCTGCGTCCGGAGCACGAGAGTGTTGCCATGTCGTCCCTACTCCCCATCCCGCAAACGCCGGTACAGCGCGCCCAGAATGTTGGAGTAATCGTCGGTCCAGACCCGCACCCTGTCGTCGGCTTCGGTCTGCTCCCAAGATTTGGACGATGCGAGCCTGCCGACGTCGGCATCCTCTCGGGCGGAGATGACGACGTCGGTCGAGAAGATGTAGTCGCCATCGCGCCCCGAATCCTCGTTGTAGACCCAGCTCTTGAGATCGTTGGCATCGGCGATGCCGACCACGACGGTCTCGAGATCGAGGTGGCGGTTGGAGACGTGCATCACCACGGCGCCGTGCGGAGCGAGCTTGTCCTTGTAGATCTTCATCGCCTCTTCTGTCGCAAGATGGATCGGGATCGCATCCGACGAATAGGCGTCGACGATGACGAGATCATAAGCGCCGTCCGGCTCCTTCGCGAAGGTGAGACGGGCATCTCCGATCACCGGCTTCAGGCCCGGCATGCAGCTCGAGATGTAGCGGAAATTCTTCGGATCGCTTGCCGCGTCGACCATCGACTGATCGATCTCGAAGAATGTCCAGCTCTCGTTTGGCTCGGCGGCGCAGGCGAGCGTGCCCGATCCGACGCCGATAGCCGCGACCTTCAACGGCGCGCCCTTGCGCTCCCGAATCGCGCTGACGGCCTGACCGATGCCGCCATCCCTGTGATAGTAGGTGATCGGCTCGGGCCGGCCGGTGACCGGCGTGCCGTCATTGTTGAGGAAGCGCTCGGCGCCGTGGATCGTGGTGCCGTGCATCAGCACGTGGAAATAGCCGCCGGGCGTTACCACGATCTTGTGCACGCCGAAGAAGCTGCGCACCGTGGTGACGCGGCCTTCGTCCGCCGGATAAACCCGGATCAACGCCAGCGCGAGCGCGATGGTGGCGAATATCTTCCAGCGGCCGGCGTTGACCGTCAGCGCCAGCAGCGCGGCGAGCACGCCGACGCCGCCGGCCGCCCAGACGCGGTGATCCTCGAACCAACTCGACAGCCCGCCCGTCGTGAAGGACGGCGCAACGAGCACTATGACGAGCGCTGCAAGCGCCAGCCAGTACCATTTGACGATGCCCGCCAGCCGCTCGTTCGCGGGCGGCCGGCACAGCGCGGCCAGTGCGATCAGGATCGGATATTCGGCGATCCAGGAGAATGTGAACGGCGCGACGAGCCCCGCGAATAGGCCGCCGACCATGCCGCCGAACGACAGCGCGACATAGAATCCAGTGAGATATTTCGCGGCCGGCCGTGTCCGCGCCAATTCGCCGTGGCAGGCCATCGCGATGACGAAGAAGCACAATTGATGCCCGCCGAGCGTCAGCAGCAAATTCTGTTCGCCGCCGAACGCCAGCAGGAAGACGACGCCCGCGATCGCGACCGGCTGCAGCATCAGCATCCATTTGTGCGGCAGCAGCGGCCGCGACTGGAACACCACCACCCAGGTCAAGAGGTACAGCGACAGCGGCAGCACCCACAGCAGCGGCGCGGCCGCAACGTCGGTCGAGATGTGCGCGGTGACGGCGATGAGCAGGCCGGACGGCACGCCGGCGAGGAATATCCAGCGCAGCCGCGTCATGAAACCGGGCGCCGGCGCATTCAAATCCTCGGTTCGCGCATCGACCATGGCGAGCTTCGGCGAGCGCAACAGCAGCACGCCGCATGCGGCGATCAGGACGATCAGAATGCCGTAACCGCCGGTCCAGAGCCGGTTCTGCGTGTGCAGCGTGAACATCGGCTCCAGCAGGAACGGATAGGACAGCAGGGCGAGGAAGCTGCCGATGTTGGAGGACGCATAGAGGAAATAGGGATCATGTCCGGCGGGATGCCCGGTGCGGACAAACCAGGCCTGCAGCAACGGATTGTTGGCGGCGAGCGCGAAGAACGGCAGCCCGATCGAGATCACGAACAGGCCGAGCAGCCAGATTGCGTAGCCCGAAGCGGGCGGATCGCCATAGGCCGAGGCGATGCCGAGCGGCAGCGTGGCGAAGGCCGCGATCAGCAGCAGGAGATGCACCACCACGGGAACGATGCGGTTCCTCACCTGCATCAACACATGCGCATAGGCGTAGCCCGCGAGCAGCAGCGACTGGAAAAACACCATCGCCACCGACCACACCGCCGGCGAGCCGCCGAGCCGCGGCAAAACCATCTTCGTGAACAGCGGCTGCACCGAGAATAGCAACAGCGCGCTGACGAAGATCGCGGCGGTGTAGACCGTCAGTAGCAGCCGGTTGCGTGACGAGGACGGCAGCTCCGTGGCGGGTTGCACGATCGAATCCATGGAAGCTCCAGCATCTCCGGCGGGCGCCGGGCGCGCGCAATGGAGCACAAGGCGCCTGAACGGGCAATAAAGGGTCTCCTGATGTTGCAGCGGGAAATGCTTGATATACAGATGTCATTCTGGGCCGGGTCGTTCCGACCGTTCCGGAATGAGCGTGGAGCAGCTTGACCCCTTCATGACCGAAACCGACGTCGTCATCATCGGCGCTGGCCATAACGGCCTCACCTGCGCGGCCTATCTCGCGATGGCCGGCTTGCGTGTGCGCGTGGTCGAGCGCCGCAAGGTGGTCGGCGGGGCCGCGGTCACGGAGGAGTTTCATCCGGGCTTCCGCAATTCGGTCGCAGCCTACACCGTGAGCCTGCTCAATCCGCAGGTGATCCGCGACTTGAAGCTGGCCGAACAGGGCCTCAGGATCGTTGAACGGCGCGCGCAGAATTTTCTGCCCGCCCCCGACGGCAGCTATCTCCTCACCGGCGAGGGGCGGACGCAGGCGTCCGTCGCACGGCTGAGCGCGCATGACGCAAATGCGCTCGACGGGTTTTCGCGCAACCTGGAAGATATCGCCGACGTGCTCCGGCAATTCGTGCTGCGCGCGCCGCCAAATTTGCTCGATGGCTTCGGCACGGCCTCGATCCGCGAAGCCGTGAATGCATTCCAGAGCGCCAACATCCTGCGTGGGCTGTCGCTGGAGCAGAGCCGCAGTCTGCTCGATCTCTTCACCCGCTCGGCCGGCGAGATGCTGGATGAACGTTTCGAGCATGATCTGGTCAAGGCGCTGTTCGGCTTCGATGCCATCGTCGGCAATTATGCCAGCCCTTACGCCGCGGGCTCGGCCTATGTGATGCTGCATCACGCCTTCGGCGAGGTGAACGGCAAGAAGGGGGTCTGGGGTCACGCCATCGGCGGCATGGGCGCGATCACGCAGGCCATGGCACGCGCCGCACGCGACCGCGGCGTCGTGATCGACACCGACGCGGGCGTGCGCGAGGTCGTCGTCGAGCGCGACCGCGCGGTCGGCGTGGCGCTGGAGAACGGCACGACCATCCGCGCGAAATATGTCGCAGCCAATGTCAATCCGAAGCTGCTCTATACGCGGCTGGTCGCCGCCGATGCGCTTCCCCAAACCTTCCTCGACCGCATCCGGCACTGGAAGAACGGCTCCGGCACCTTCCGCATGAACGTGGCGCTGGACCGCCTGCCCTCGTTCATGGCGCTGCCGGGCGACGGCGATCATCTCACCTCGGGCATCATCCTGGCCCCTGATCTCGGCTACATGGACCGCGCCTTCCTCGATGCCCGGGCGCACGGCTGGAGCCGAGAGCCCGTCGTGGAAATGCTGATCCCATCGACGCTCGACGACACGCTCGCGCCCGCAGGACACCATGTCGCGAGCCTGTTCTGCCAGCACGTCGCGCCGGAGCTTCCCGATGGAAAGTCGTGGGACGACCATCGCGACGAGGTCGCCGACCTCATGATCGCGACGGTGGACAAATACGCGCCGGGTTTTGCGACGAGCGTGCTCGGCCGCCAGATCCTGTCACCGCTCGATCTCGAACGGCAGTTCGGCCTGCTCGGGGGCGACATCTTCCACGGCGCGCTCTCGCTGAACCAGCTGTTTTCGGCCCGGCCGATGCTGGGCCACGCCGACTATCGGGGGCCCCTGAAGGGCCTCTATCACTGCGGCTCGGGCGCCCACCCCGGCGGCGGCGTCACCGGCGCCCCCGGCCACAACGCCGCGCAGGCGATCCTGAGGGATCACCGGTCGCTGTTCGGAACCCGTGGATAAGCCCGTGGATAAGCTGTGGACAGACTGTTGGCAGAGCTGTGAAAGGGCGGTGGGTTACGCCCCTCCAAGCCTGGTGCAAATTGGTGGAAAATCCGGGGATGAACGGCGGGATAATCCGTGGACAAAGTCCGGACAAACCCGCGGATAGCCTGTGGGCACCCTATTGCAAGCCAATCCCCAAAAACGACTTCGCCCGCCAGGGGGCAATTCCCCCGACGGGCGCGGCTCGGAAGCAGTCGTATGGAGAATTGGCCCCGCCGGGAAATGGAAGGCGGAAATTACTTCAAGGAGCTGCTAATCGAAGTGAACTTGTCGTTCATGGTGGTGCCCAGGCCGTTCACCACGGTGATGATCGCCAGCGCGATACCGGCTGCGATCAGACCGTACTCGATTGCGGTTGCACCTGAATCGTCGGTCCAGAACTTCAAAATCATGCGCTTCAAGTCTCGCCTCCTATTCTATTTCAAGCTGTGTGGGTTGCCCAACACCCGGAAATGTACGGGATACAACCTGCGGGCGGGTTAATCTCCTGAACCCAAGTTATGCGAAAAATTGGGAACAAAAGTTCCAAAAATTGAACCGGACGGAACCCTGAGAATGCAGCCTTCCACCCATCGCGTCAGTTTTTCGATCGGCAGCGAGATCGCCGCCAAGCGCATTGTCGACGTCCTCACCGAAATGTTCTTCGAGGACGATGCGGCGGTCGCCGCGTTCGAGCAGCCGAACGGACAGTGGGACGTCGCGCTGCATTTCGCGAACGCGCCGGACCGGGCGTGGCTGCGCGAACTCGTTGCAACCTCAGCAGGAAATGAGATCGCGGACACGCTGGCCTTCGACACCGTCGAAGCCAGGGACTGGGTCAAGTCGAGCCTGGAAGATCTCGTGCCGGTGCCGGCCGGGCGCTTCGTCGTCCACGGCAGCCATGACCGCGATCGCGTGGCGCCGAACAAGCTCGCCATCGAGATCGAGGCGGCTCTCGCCTTCGGCACCGGCCATCACGGCACCACACGCGGCTGTTTACTCCTGCTTGACCATGTCCTGAAAAGCACCCGGCCCGGCCGCGTGCTCGACCTCGGCACCGGGACCGGCGTGCTGGGGATAGCGGCGGCGAAGGCGCTGCATCGCGCGGTGCTGGCCTCCGACATCGACCCGGCCTCGGTCAAGGTGGCAGCCGAGAATGCCTTGTTGAACGAGGTCGGTCACAATGTGCGCGTGATCCGCGCCACCGGCTTCGCAGCGGCTGATTTTGGCAGATGCGGCCCGTTCGACCTGGTGCTGGCGAACATCCTTGCCAATCCGTTACGGCAATTGGCGGGCCCGTTGACGCGACACCTCGCCCCTGGCGGGCGCGTCATCCTATCCGGCCTGTTGACGCCCCAGGTGCCCGCCGTGATCGCCGCCTACCGCGCACGCGGCCTCGTGCCTCTGAAGCACTTGCGGATCGAGGGGTGGAGCAGCCTGTTGCTGCGGAAGATGGGGTGAGTACGGGTGCTGCCGTAGATGCCGCTACTTTGACGCCTTCTCGTCCCGGCGCATCGTGCGCTCGGCCTGCGAGGCGCGCCTCGCGCGGCGTTCGGCGAAACGGTCGATCATCTGGTTGATGAGGCCGCGCGGTTTCTTCGGTGTTGCCGCAGTCGGAGCGCGGCGCACCGGCGGCGTAATCTTCTCAAACGTGAACGCTGGCATCGAGTGTCCCCTCGTCGTTGAGATGAACAACTTGCTCGAATTTCCCTGTTATCCGGACGAAGCGCAAGTGCCGCATCCTGTACTCCACTCAATTCGAATGGAACTTGTTCAAGCACAGTCCATGCCAGATGCGACCTCAAATGCGTCTACATTGCGGAGCGATCCGCATGATCCTAAAGTGATCCACCATGTTCGAAGCGCACTTCCAGACATTCGAGGAGCCCGAGGCCGGCGTCGCATTGACGGCGCGGCTGGCCGCGCTCCGTGAAGAACTCGCCCGCCGCAAGCTGACCGGTTTCGTGATTCCACGCGCCGATCAGCAGCAGAATGAGTATGTGCCGCCGTCGGAAGAGCGCCTGGCCTGGCTGACCGGTTTTACGGGCTCGGCGGGACTGGCGGTGGTGCTGACGCACGAGGCTGCGGTGTTCGTCGATGGCCGCTACACGATCCAGGCGGCCAAGCAGGTCGATTCAAGGGCCTGGGCCGTGGAATCTCTGATCGATCCGCCGCCGGAAAGCTGGATGTCGGCACACCTGAAGGCCGGAGACCGCCTAGGATTTGATCCGTGGCTGCACACTTTTGCGGCAGCCGAGCGTTTGTCCGCCGCCTGCACCAAGGCCGGTGCCGAGCTGGTCGCCGTCGACAGCAATCCGGTCGACGCGATCTGGCAAGACCGGCCACAGCCGCCGATTGCGCCGGTCACGGTGCACGGGATGCAACATGCCGGCGTGACTGAAGCCGAGAAGCTGACGCAGATCAGGAGCGAGATCGGCAAGCTCGGCGTCGATGCGTTGGTGCTATCCGACAGCCATGCCGTGGCCTGGACCTTCAACATCCGCGGCGCCGACGTCGCGCATACGCCGCTGCCGCTGTCCTATGCGCTGGTACCGAAGGACGGCCGTCCCACCATCTTCATCGATCACCGCAAGCTATCCAATCTGACCCGCGACCATCTCGAGCAGTCCGCCGACGTGCGCGAGCCCGATGCAATGGCGCCGACGCTGATGGCGCTCGCCAAGAGCGGTGGATCGATTGCGCTCGACAATGCGACCGCGGCCGACGCGCTTAGCCGGCTGATCACGGGCGCCGGCGGCAAGCCGGTGCGCGGCAGCGATCCGATCGCGCTGCTCAAAGCGGTCAAGAACCCGACCGAGATCAAGGGCACGCAAACGGCGCACCGGCGCGACGCCGTGGCGCTGGCGCGCTTCCTCGCCTTCATCGACCGCGAGGCGGCAAGCGGCAAGCTCACCGAGATCGATGCGGTCGAGGCGCTGGAGACATTCCGCCGCGACACCGGCGCGCTCAAGGATGTGTCGTTCCCGACCATATCAGGCACCGGCCCGAATGGCGCCATCGTGCACTACCGCGTCACCCGCAAGAGCAACCGGCGGATCGTGCCCGGCGATCTGCTGCTGATCGATTCAGGTGCGCAATATGAAGACGGCACCACCGACGTCACCCGCACCATGGCCGTGGGCGAGCCGACCGACGAGATGCGCGACCGTTTCACGCGTGTGCTGCGCGGCCACATCGCGATCGCGCGGGCGATCTTTCCCGACGGCGCCACCGGCGCGCAGCTCGACACGCTGGCACGGCAATATCTCTGGGCCGCCGGCGTCGATTTCGAGCATGGCACTGGCCACGGCGTCGGCAGCTATCTCTCGGTGCACGAAGGACCGGCGCGGATATCCAAGCTCGGCACCACGCCGCTGAAGCGCGGCATGATCCTGTCCAACGAGCCCGGCTACTACAAGACCGACGGTTTCGGCATCCGCATCGAGAACCTCGAACTGGTGGTCGCTGCCGACATCAAGGGCGCGGAAAAATCGATGAACGCGTTCGAGACGCTGACCCTGGCGCCGATCGACCGCCGGCTGATCGATGTCGGCATGCTGGGCAAGGACGAACTCGACTGGCTCAACGCCTACCACGCGCGCGTCAGGGCCGAGGTGCGGCCGGCGCTGGATGCGACGACGAAGGCCTGGCTGGACCAGGCCACGGCAGAACTGAAGGCGTAAGCGCGTCATTACACGGGCTCGACGCATAGCACCACGCGATTTGCGCAAGGCTGCTTCTCCACCACAGCTGTCATGCTCCGCGAAAGCGGGGGCATCCAGTACGCCGCGGCCTCTCGATTCAATCACGACTGCCTCTGGAATACTGGATCGCCCGGTCAAGCCGGGCGATGACACCGAGTTTTTGACGCGCGCACCGCGCCCAATTCGCCACCGTCGCGCTGTGATCATAACCGTCCCGGAATCCGTATAGCCGCATTCCGAAACGCCGATATCCGTCTTGCGCGCGCACGCTACAGTCCGATTCGAATTTCTACGAGACGGACACGCAATGCACGGCATGATCAGCAAGCCGCCGGAAACGGCGAAGAACCTCGCGACCTCGCGCCTGGTGTTGCTGCTGCTCGTCGTCATGACCGGGATCGCGCCGATCTCGCTCTACATGCTGGTTCCGGCGCTGCCGGTGCTGGCGACGACATTTGGTAGCGACATCTCGGTCGCGCAGATGACGGTGTCGCTGTACATGGTCGGCATCGCGCTGTCGCAACTCATCATGGGCCCGCTGTCGGACCGTTTCGGGCGGCGCCCGGTGCTGCTCGGAGGACTGGCGCTGATGGTGGTCGCCAGCGTCGGCTGCATCTTCGCGGAAACCCTGCCGCAGCTGATCGCCGCGCGGTTCTTCCAGGCGCTGGGCGGCGCCGCCGGCATGGTGGTGAGCCGCGCCATCATCCGCGACATCTACGAGCGCGATCGCGTCGCCTCGATGATCAGCCTCGTGGTCGCGGCGCTGATGATCGGGCAGATGGTCTCCCCGCTCACCGGCGGCCTGATCGAAACCGCATTCGGCTGGCGCGCGATCTTCTACGCCATCACCATCGCCGCGATCATCGTCGCCGTCGGCATCGCATTCGCGCTGCCCGAGACGCGCCGAGACCGCGCCGCCGGCAGCGGCTTTCGCGGCGATGTCGGCATCCTGATCCGCAACCGCGCCTTCGTCGGCTACGTGATGTGCCAGGTGCTGGCCTCGCAGATCATCTTCACCTTCGCCGGCGGCGGCCCCTATATCGTGGTGACGCAGATGGGCAGGACAAGCGCCGAATACGGCGCGTGGTTCGCGACGACGGGTTTTGCGTATCTGGTCGGCAATCTGCTCTGCGTGCGCTTCGCGCCCAGGCACTCGCTGGAGAAGTTGATCTGGTTCGGCCTCGCGCTCCAGCTTTGCGGCAGCCTGTTGAACCTGCTGTGGAGCTTCACCGGCTGGAACGAGGCGCCCGCCTGGCTGTTCGGCACGCAGATGATCGTGATGGTCGGCAATGCCTTCGTGATGGCGAACTCCGCCGCCGGCGCGATCAGCGTCCGTCCCGAGGCCGCCGGCACCGCATCAGGTGCGATGGGCTTTCTCCAGCAGGGCATCGGCGCGCTGATGTCACAATTCGGCGCCTATCTCGGCGGCCATTCCGCGACCACGCTGCCGCTCACCGCCGCGGTGCTGGCGGTCTCCCTGCTCTGCGCCTGCACGATGATCTTCGTCGTCCCCCGCCGCGAGGTGCTGGTGAGCGAGACACTGATCGGGCAGGCGGAGGAGGAAGAGAGCGGGATGATGTGAGGAGCGGGACGGTCGCAACGACCTCAGTGTCATCCCCCGCGAAAGTGGGGGATCCAGTACGCCGTGGCTTCTCCGTACCCTTGTACAATCTCTGGAATACTGGATTCCCCGCCTTCGCGGGGAATGACAGCGGAGCGAGACGCGCCAGCGCGCCCTCCTCACTCCCCGATCAGCGCCAGCCACTCGTCCTCGGTCAGCACCTTGACGCCATGCTTGTTGGCTTCCGCGAGCTTCGAACCCGCGCCGGGGCCGGCGACGACGAGATCGGTTTTCTTGGACACCGATCCGGACACTTTTGCGCCTAGCCGCTCAGCGGTGGCCTTGGCCTCGTCGCGCGTCATCTTCTCCAGCGAGCCCGTGAACACCACGGTCTTGCCGGCGACGGCGGAGTTGCTCTTCGGCTTCTCGGCGTCGATGATCTCGACCTCCCTGGTGAGCCGCTCGACGATGCCGCGATTGTGGCTCTCGCCGAAATAGTCGGCGATGCTCTTGATCACGGTCTCGCCGATCTGGTCGAGCGCATCCATCTCGGCCATCGCCTCCTCGTCGCCTTGGGCAACCTTGAGGCTGGCATCGTGGAAGGCGTCCCAGGAGCCGTAGCCGCGTGCCAGCGCCAGCGCCGTGGTCTCGCCGATATGGCGCATGCCGAGCGCGTAGATAAAGCGCTCCAGCGCGATCTTGCGACGGCTCTCGATCGCGCCAAACAAATTGCGCACCGAGGTCGCACCGTAACCCTCGATGTCTTCCAGCTTGAGTTTCGAATTGCGCTTTTCCAGCGTGAAGATGTCGGCTGGCTCCTTCACAAAACCCTCGTCGAAGAAATACTGCAGCTGCTTCTCGCCCAAGCCGTCGATGTCGAAGGCGCGCCGCGACACGAACAGCTTCAAATGCTCGATCTTCTGATAGGGACAGGCGAACTCGCCGGTACAACGGGCGCGTGCTTCCTCTTCGCCAGCGGCCGTCTCTCCTCGCACGACGTCGGTATGCAGCGGACACGGGCACTTCTTCGGAAACTGGAATTCCCTGGCAGACTTCGGCCGCTTATCGAGGACGACGTCGACCACCTGCGGGATGACGTCGCCGGCGCGCTGGATCACGACGGTGTCGCCGATCCTGATGTCGCGACCCTCGCGCAGCACCTCGCCCTTGTTGCCGATGCCCTTGATGTAGTCCTCGTTGTGCAGCGTGACGTTCTGCACGATCACGCCGCCGACGCCGACCGGTTCGAGCTTGCCCACCGGCGTGAACGAGCCGGTGCGGCCGACCTGGATCTCGATATCGCGCAACACCGTGGTGGCGCGCTCGGCCGGGAATTTGTGGGCAATACCCCAGCGCGGCGTGCGCGAGACGAAGCCGAGCCGTTCCTGCCAGTCGATGCGGTCCACCTTGTAGACGACGCCGTCGATGTCGTAGTCGAGCTTTGCGCGCTGTTCCTCGATCGCACGATGAAACGCGAGCAGCTCCTCGACGGAGTGACAGAGCCTGGTCAGCGGGTTGGTCTTGAAGCCGCAGCGCTCGAACCAACCGATCATGCCGCTCTGCGTGCCCTCCGGCATCGCGCTCATCTCGCCCCAGGCATAGGCGAAGAAGCCGAGGGGGCGCGAGGCGGTGATGGTCGGATCCTTCTGCCGGAGCGAGCCCGCGGCCGAGTTGCGCGGATTGGCGAAGATGGTGCCACCTTCCGCCTTCTGCCGCTCGTTGAGCGCCAGGAACGCCTTCTTGGTCATGTAGACCTCGCCGCGCACCTCGCAGATATCGGGGACGTTGCGTCCCTTCAGCTTTTGCGGCACGTCTTCGAGGGTGCGGATATTGGCAGTGACGTCCTCGCCGACCGCGCCGTCGCCGCGCGTCGCCGCGGTGACGAGTTCGCCGCCCTCATAGCGCAGCGACATCGAGAGGCCGTCGATCTTCGGCTCGGCGGAGAAATCGATCCTGTCGTCGTCGAGCTTCAGGAAGCGCACGATGCGGCCGACGAAATCGCGCAGATCCTCTTCCGCAAAGGCGTTGTCGAGCGACAGCATGGGAACGGCATGCCGCACCTTCTTGAAGCGGCCTGATGGTGCCGCACCGACTTTCTGCGACGGCGAGTCCGCACTGACGAATTCCGGAAAACGCTTCTCGATCGAGTTGAAGCGCTGGCGCAACGCGTCATAATCGGCGTCGGTGACGGTGGGCGCGTCGTCCTGGTAGTAGCGTTCGTTATGCCCCTCGATCTCGAGCGCGAGCCGCATGTGCTCGACCTTGGCCTGCGCCTTGGTGAGGTCGGCGACGTCGCGAAGCGGTGTTGGTTTCGATTTTGCTGCTCTTGTCATTATACTTATGGTTGTGCCTCGTCGTTCCGGGATAGTCCGAAGGACCAGACCCGGAACCTCGAGATTCCAGGCTCGCTCTTCGTACACTCCGGAATGACAGTTGAGAAAGGCTCGGGAGTCATGGCGTATTACGTCTATATCCTAGCAAGCCGACGCGACGGAGCAATCTATGTGGGCGTCACCAACGACCTCATACGGCGCGTCTATGAGCATCAAATCAAAGCCGTTCCGGGCTTCACGGCGAAATACAACATCACGCGGCTGGTTTGGTTCGAGACTTATGATGACCCAGTCTCGGCGATAACGCGCGAAAAAGAGCTGAAGAAGTGGAAGCGCGCATGGAAGATTCAACTGATCGAGAAAGACAATCCGAATTGGGATGATCGTTACGAGTCGATCTGCAATTGAAAGAGTCATTCCGGGATGGTCCGAAGGACCAGACCCGGAATCTCGAGATTCCGGGTTCGCACTTCGTGCGCCCCGGAATGACGGTGGCAATCAAGCCGTCGCCGCCCTGAGCAGCCGGTCCGCGGCAGCCCTGGCCTCGGCGGTGATCTCGGCGCCGGCGAGCATCCGCGCGATCTCCTCGCGGCGGTGGTCGGCGGCGAGTGCGTTGACGCGGGTGGCGACGCGCTTGCCCTTGTCCAGCGCATCCTTGGAGATCAGCAGATGCTGGTCGGCACGGGCGGCGACCTGCGGAGCGTGCGTCACGGCCATCACCTGGACCTTGCCGGCGAGCCGCGCCAGCCGCCCGCCGATCGCGTCCGCGACCGCGCCGCCGACGCCGGTGTCGATCTCGTCGAAGACCAGGGTCGGCGCCGAGCCGCGGTCGGACAGCACGACCTTCAGCGCCAGCAGGAAACGCGACAGCTCGCCGCCGGAGGCGACCTTCATCATCGGCCCCGGCCTGGTGCCCGGATTGGTCTGCACCCAGAACTCGACGCGGTCGAAGCCTTGCGGGCCTGGAGCTGCCTCGTCGGTCTGGACCTGGGTCATGAACTTGGCGCGTTCGAGCTTGAGCGGCGCGAGTTCGGCATTGACGGCCTTGTTGAGCTTCTCCGCGGATTTCTGCCGCGCCATCGACAGCTTCTTGGCCGCCGCCGCATAGCGCGCATCGGCTTCGATCGCGGCCTGCTCCAGCTTCTTCAGCCGTGAGGCGCCGGCATCGATCAGGACGACATCGGCGGCATATCGGGCGGCAAGCGCGGCGAGCCCGTCGACCGGCGTCGAATATTTGCGCGACGCTGCGCGAAGCGCGAACAGCCGCTCCTCGATGCGTTCGAGCTCCGAGGGATCGAAATCGGTCGCGGCAAGCGCCGCCTGGAGATGCTGGTCGGCTTCCTCCAGCGCGTTGATCGCGATGTCGATCGCCCTGACCGCGGGCTCGACCAGCGCCGGCGAGTTGACGCCGCGACGCTCCAGCCGGCGCACCGCCGCCGACAGCGAGGCGACCGGCGAATGGTGGCCGCCGACCGCCTCCTGCGCCTCGCGCAGGTCGGAGGCGATCTTCTCGCCCTGCATCATGGTCGTGCGCCTCGAAGCCAGCGAGGTCTCCTCGCCGTCCTTGGGCGCGAGCTGCTTCAATTCGTCCGAGGCGTGACGGAGGTAGTCGGCTTCGCGCGCAGCGCGCTCCATGCCGGCGCGATGCTCCTCCAGCGCATTGTTGGCGGTGCGGCGCGCGTCCCAGAGCGCTTCGACCGCCGAGACGTCCTTTTCGAGACCGGCGAAGGCGTCGAGCAGGCGGCGGTGGGTGGCGGCATCGACAAGCGCGCGCTCGTCGTGCTGGCCGTGGATCTCGACCAGGGCGGCCCCGACCGCCTTCAGCGTCTGCACGCTGATCGCCTGGTCGTTGATGAAGGCGCGGGTGCGGCCGTCGGCCAGCTGGACCCGGCGGAGAATCATCTCGCCGGTATCCTCCAGCCCGTTCTCCGCGAGGATTTTGGCCGCGGGATGGTTTTTTGGGATATCGAATACGGCAGTGACCTGCCCCTGCTCCGCCCCATGCCGCACGAGGCCGGCATCGCCGCGGCCGCCGAGCGCCAACGCAAAGGCATCGAGCAGGATGGATTTGCCCGCACCGGTCTCGCCGGTCAAAACCGCGAGGCCCGTTGCGAATTCGATATCGAGCCGTTCGATCAGGACGATGTCACGGATCGACAGACGCGCCAGCATGGAATTCTATTTCCTAGCCGAGACCCATTTTCTTGAAGGTCTTGCTAATCCAGGACCCCTGATTCTCGCTCGGTTCGAGACCGCCTGATTTTACAAGATTATAGGCGTCCTTGTACCAGCGACTGTCAGGAAAATTGTGCCCGAGCACGGCAGCGGCCGTCTGGGCCTCGCCAACGATGCCGATCGCCATATAGGCCTCGGTCAGGCGGTACAGCGCCTCTTCGACGTGGCGGGTGGTCTGGTACTGCGTCACCACGGCCTTGTAGCGGTTGATTGCCGCCGTGTAGTCGCGCTTCTGCGCGTAGTAACGGCCGACATTCATTTCCTTGCCGGCGAGCTGGTCGCGCGCACCTTCGATCTTGGCCTTGGCCGAGGTCGCGTATTCGGACGTCGGATATTTGCGAACCACCTCTTCCAGCGAGGCGATCGCCTTCTCGGTGCGGGTCTGGTCGCGGCTGATGTCCGGAATCTGGTCGTAATGCGAGGCGGCAATCAGATATTGCGCGTAGGCCGCATCCGGGCTGCCGGGATGCAGCGTGACGTAGCGGGTGGCCGCGCCGATACAACTATCATAGTCGCCGCCCTGGTAGGACGCGTAGGCCGACATCAGCAATGATTTGCGAGCCCAGTCGGAATAAGGATGCTGGCGGTCGACCTCTTCGAACTTCTTGTTCGCCGCCTTCATGTCCTTCTTCTCGTTCATGAGGTACAGGCCCTCATTGTAGATCTTGTCGGCGGGCTCCTCGACGAAGGTGTCGTCCTTGGCGGTGAACTTGTCCCAAAGCGCGCCGGTGCCGCAGCCGGCCAGCGGCAGCGCGAGCACGAAGAGGGCGACAACCTGAAGCAGCCCACGGACTCGAGACGAGACCTCTCGAGACGGGACTTGAAGATATCCGCGCGTCATACGCTGTGCCGACATGAGTATTGCCCTGACGCCCTGTGGTGCGGTTTCCGCCAGCCCATGAACCCCGTCCTGGGCGCGAAATATAACCGTGGTGCCTGCCGTGCGACCACGCCGATGTAACCGAAAAACGATCTTCAACCAACCGGATAGGCAGGCATTCCGCCCGGATTAAGGCGAACGCGCCGCAATCCTAGCCGATCATCGTTACCAGGAGTTTCGCGGGGAAAGCCGCCGCCGAACGGCCATCGCAACGGGTCTCTTCAGGACCCGTCTCTCTTTCAGGAAACGTCTCTCTTCGGGAAGGTATCGCTTCAGGAAACGTCGGGCCCGTAGACCGCGGCGATCCGGCCACCGACGATGCCGCGACCGGTTTCGGCCACCGGACGCGTGGTGCGGCGGGCTGCCTCGCCCTCGACCACCCGCCAGGCGGTGCGGTCGGCGAGCAGCGCGGTCAGGACGGCGTGGTTGAGCTTGTGGCCGCCACGTACCGAGCGGTAGGCGCCGAGCAGCGGCAGACCGGCCAGCGCGAGGTCGCCAATCACGTCCAGCACCTTATGGCGGGCGCATTCGTCGGCGTAGCGCAGGCCTTCGGTGTTGAGCAGCCGCTCCTCGTCGAACACGACGGTATTGTCGAAGGAGGCGCCGAGCGCATAGCCGGCGCTCCAGAGCCGCGCAACGTCGCACATCAGACCGAAAGTCCGGGCCCGGCCGACTTCGCGGCGGAAACGCTCCGGGTTGAGGTCGAAGGCGTAGCTCTGCTGGCCTATGACAGGATTGGTGAAGTTAATCTCGACCTCGGCGCGGAACCCGTCGGCATAGGGCCTGATCTCGCCGAAGGAGTCGCCGATCTTGACCGAGATCGGCTTCAAAACCTGAATGAAGCGGCGCTGTGCCGGCTGGGTCACGATGCCGGCCTGGTCGATCGCCGCAACGAAGGCCGCGGCGCTGCCGTCCATGATCGGCACTTCCGGCCCGTCGATCTCGATGATGGCGTTGTCGACGCCCATGCCCCGCAGTGCAGCAAGCACATGCTCGGCGGTGGAAACCAGCGGACCGTCGCGATCACCAAGGACGGTGGCGAAATCGGTCGCGATCACCTGCTCGGCGGTGGCCTGAACCTCGCGGTCGCTTCCCTCAAGCCCGGTGCGGATAAAAACAAAGCCCGCGTCGACAGGCGCGGGTCCAAGCGTGAGCGTGACGGGAAGACCGGAATGAACGCCGACGCCTGCCACACTGGCTTGCGCACGAAGCGTTGTTTGCCGGCTAAATTTCATCAGGAACCGCCCCACTACGACCACCGCGACTTATACTGAACTCGACTGAGCGGCTGAGACCGCTCGCTTCCGAATCCGTATCCCCAAGTCACGGCAAACCATAGTCACTGCCTCAAACAGCGCCAACTCACGCTTTTTTACCGATTGTTACCCCAAACCCGCCGTATTCGCGCCAAGGCTTAACCAAATTGGAGCAGAGTTCGGGGCCGTTTTCGGTAGTTTTACTGAACCATCGAATATGTAATTAATTATTTAAAATCAGTTGGTTGGCTACGCAATCCGGATCTGCACGGGGCAAAAGAAAAGGTCCCGGCAAGCTTCCCGCCGGGACCTTTTTCGTCTGCCTTATTGTAACAATCCTCAGGTCGCCTGCCGCCGCAGGAAGGCCGGGATATCAAGATGGTCGTCTCCCTGTGGCGCTGGGGCAACAGGCGCGGGACGGCCATGCATGTCCAGGCCCTGCGGCGCGGGACGACGGGCATACTCGGACACCGGCTCGGCGGAAGCGATTTGCTGCGCCACGGTCTTCTGGGGGCGGCGATCGGGCAGCGGCGGCATCGCGGGACCGGCGGTGCGGGCAGCGATCGGCGCCTCGCTCTCCTCGTCACGACGGCCGAGGCCGACATTGGCGAGGCGCTGCAGCAGCGACAGCCGGGTCTTCTGCGGGGTCTCCTCCTCGACCTCGCCGCGGGCCTGGCGAAGCTCGGCCTGGGCTGGCATCGGAAGTTCCTCGATTCGCGGCATCCGCGGTGTGCGAACCGGCGCACGCTCGGCCTGCGGCGGGATGAAGGTTTCCGGCGTCATCGGCTCGTGCATGGCCATCGGCGCCTGCTCGGGCTCCGGGAACAGCGTGGGCTTCTGCGCGATCGGGCGCACGGTGACGTCGCCATAGGTCTGCATCGGCGCGGGAGCCTGCGGAACGTCCGCAACGGCGGCGGCGATGGCGGCAAGCGCAGCGCGCTCCACGTTCGGACGCGGAGTCGCGGGAGCGGCAGCAAACTGGCCCGATCCTGCGGCCGGGGTCTGCGCTTCGAACTTCTGGGCGCGCTCGGCCATGCGCTGATTGTCGGCGCGCAGCCGCGCGGTCAAATCGGCAAGACGGCTCTCGGCAGCCGCGGCCGGAGCAGCGGGAGCCTGCTGCGCCTGCGGAGCAGGATTCGCGACGGGAGCGCTGGTCGCCTGACTGTTGCGGGCGATCGCGGCCTGTTCGATGCCGGTGGCGACGACCGAGACGCGGATCAGGCCGTCGAGGGCTTCGTCGAAGGTGGCGCCGACGATGATGTTGGCGTCCTGGTCGACTTCCTCGCGGATGCGGGTCGCAGCTTCGTCGACCTCGAACAAGGTGAGATCCTTGCCGCCGGTGATGGAGATCAGGAGGCCCTTGGCGCCCTTCATCGAGCTGTCGTCGATCAGCGGGTTGGCGATCGCGGCTTCGGCGGCGGTCAGCGCGCGCTTGTCGCCGGAGGCCTCGCCCGTGCCCATCATCGCCTTGCCCATCTCGCGCATGACGGCGCGGACGTCGGCGAAGTCGAGATTGATCAGGCCTTCCTTGACCATCAGGTCGGTGATGCAGGCAACGCCCGAATAGAGCACCTGGTCGGCCATCGCGAAGGCGTCGGCGAAGGTGGTCTTCTCGTTGGCGACCCGGAACAGGTTCTGGTTCGGGATGATCAGCAGCGTATCGACGACCTTGTGCAGCTCGTTGATGCCCGCTTCCGCGGTGCGCATGCGGCGGCCGCCCTCGAAGTGGAACGGCTTGGTCACGACGCCGACGGTGAGGATGCCCATCTCGCGCGCGATCTTGGCGATCACGGGAGCTGCACCGGTGCCGGTGCCGCCGCCCATGCCGGCGGTGACGAACACCATGTTGGCGCCCGAGAGATGGTCGCGGAGCTCGTCCATAACTTCTTCGGCTGCGGCCGCGCCGACGACCGGCTGCGAACCTGCGCCCAACCCTTGCGTGGCGGCCGTACCCATCTGCACGATGCGCTGCGCCTTCGACATCGTCAGCGCCTGCGCGTCGGTGTTGGCGACCACGAAGTCGACGCCCTGAAGGCCCGCCGTGATCATGTTGTTGACGGCGTTACCACCGGCGCCGCCGACGCCGAACACGGTGATGCGGGGCTTCAGTTCGTGAATATCAGGAACATTGATGCTGATGGTCATGTTTGCCTCTCGATCACGCGCGCGTGGGTTCGCCCCGGCCGGCGGCCGCGGGAGTTGGTGAAAATCGAATATTGCGGGAAGGAGTCATCAGAAGCCCTCGCGTAGCCATCGTCCGACCTTTCCGAAATACCCGCCGGTCCCCGTCCTGACCTGCTGCCGCGTATGCCGCGGTTCGACATGTTCGTGGTGAACATATTGCGGGTAGACGAGCAGTCCGGCCGGCACCGCGAAGGCGGCGTTCTTCGCCTCGTTGGGCAGCCGGCCGAAACCGAGCGGACGTCCGACCCGCACGGGCCGGCCGAGAATCTGCGTTCCGAGCTCAACGAGACCGGTGAGCTGCGAGGCCCCGCCCGAGAGCACGACACGGCCGTTGGGCTCCGAGGCGAAGGGCGAATCCTTCAGCTTGTCCCGAACCATTTCGAAGACTTCCTCGGCACGATGCTTGACGATGTTGGCGATGGTAGCGCGGGAGACGATCTGCGGCAGATCCTGCTCGTCACCGGCCGTCGGTACAGACATCAGCTCACGCGAGTCCGATCCGCCGGTGATGACGGTCCCATATAACGTCTTGATTCGCTCGGCATCGGCAATGGTCGCGGAGAGTCCGCGTGCCAGATCCATCGTGATGTGTTGCCCGCCGACCGCAAAACCCGCGGCATGCACGAAGCGGCCGCCGGAAAAGACCGCGATCGTGGTGGTGCCCGCGCCCATTTCGACCACGGCAGCGCCGAGATCGGCCTCGTCGTCGGTCAGTACCGACAGACCCGCCACATAGGGGCTTGCCGCCATGGCTTCGACGTTGATGTGGCAGCGTTCGACCGCCAGCATCAGATTCCGCGCCACGGTGGCGTCGCAGGTGACGACGTTCATGTCGATGCCGAACTGATGCGCGACCATGCCGCGGGGATCACGGATGCCCTTGACGCCGTCGAGCGTGTAGCCGACCGGCAGCGCGTGCAGCACGGTGCGGCCTTCCCCGGTGGCGTGGCGCATGCCGGTGGAGGTGACGCGGCTGACATCGGCCGGCGTCACGGCGCCGCCGCGGATGTCGGCCGCAGCTTCGACCAGCTGACCGGAAAGCCGGCCGCCGGAGACCGACAGCAGCACGGACTCGACCCGCACCTTGGCCATTTTCTCCGCGAGCCCGACGGCCTGTCGCACCGCCTGCTCGCATTCGCCGAGATCGATCACGGCGCCGGCTTTCATGCCGCGGGACTGGATCTGGCTGTAGCCGATCAGCTCCACCGCATGGGTCCGGTCGCGTAGGGCTTCGCTCGGCGCCGACGGCTTCAGCCGCGCGATCATGCAGGCGATCTTGCTGGTGCCGATGTCGAGGCAGGCGACGAGGCCGCCGCGCTTGTGCGGCATCGGGCGTGTCTTCGGTGTCTGGGTGCGATCAAGACCGGTCATGCAGCGTCCCCGGCCTTTTTCTTCTTCTTGTCCTTGAACAAATCGTCGCGCGCCTTGGCGGCGTCCTCGGACAGCTGCACCACCAGCCGATCCGGCAGGCGCAGGTCGACCGCGACGATGTCGCGGGAGAACAGCCTGTCCTCCTTGTCGAGCCTGGACAGCATCGCAAGCGCGTTGCCGACGTCCTGCTCGGGCAGGCGGATGTCGAGGCCGTCCTTGAGCCTCAGGTTCCAGCGCCGCTCACCGACGAAGATCGCGGCCTTGGTGATGGAATTAACCTGCGGATAGCGCGCCAGCAAAGCGAGGAAATCGCGGGCCTGCGTCTCGGCACCCTTGCCGACCACGAGCGGCAGCGACAGGAAGCGGCGCGAGACATAGGGTTCGAGCACGGCGCCGTCATCGGCGATGACGGAGAGCCGGCCGGCCTCCTGCCACAGCGCGAACGCCTTGCGCTCGGTGAGCTCGATCATGAGCTGGCCCGGATAGAGCTTCAGCACGGTTGCATCCGCGATCCAGGGATTGGCCTTGAGCTTGTCGCGCACGGCGTCGGCGTCGAGGAACAGCAGCGAGGATCGGCCGCTGACGCCGCCGATCGCGAGGATCTCGTCCTGGCTGAGCTGCTTGCGGCCGTTGATCACGACGGAGGTGATGCGGAAGCCGGCGGAATTGGCCAGCGCGTTACGGGTGTCGTTGACCGCCGTGATGAAATCCTGGAGATGGCCGCCCTTGACGATACCGAAGCCGCAGCTTCCGATCAGGAGCAGCACCGTCATGCTGATCCCGACCCGGCGCGGCAGATAGCGCTCGACCAGCGCGACCAGCCGCGGCGGCGGCTCGCGCTCGATGACGGCTTTGGCCCGGGCTTTGGTTTTAATCTTTTCCTCGGCTGCAGCACGCGCGCCGTGAACTCGTTCCAGACGCTTGTCCTGCATCCACTCGCGCAGAAGCACGACCGCTCCGATAGCGGCCGCCTTCAGGTCAGCTTGGGGCCTCAGCGATCTGAAAAGCGACCGAGTGAGGCTTCCTGCTCCATCCATTGCACGAGCTCGTCAACAGTTTGCCCGCGACATCGCGCGGGTCCTGGCGAACATGACGTCTCGGACTTGCCGGGCCGGGTGCTGGTCTTCAGCAGAAGAAAACCTCTCCCCTTCAGAGCGTTCGCTAGGGGTGACAACACCCGCAACGGTCCACGCGCCGGCAGCCAAAGCGTCATATGCGCCGCCAGCGTTAACCTTCGGACGTCCTGGTAAACAAAAGGTAAAGTTCGTTAACGACGTGAGCTTTTTGCCCAGGCCTGTGAGGCATTTATGCCGCAATATCCGGCATTTTACCGGTTTTGGGTTCCAAAACCGGCCGTTTCGCCAGTTCGGCCGTTAACCAGTCCTAATTATTTTCGCACACCGGCCACAGCGAGCTCGACCAGGCCGCGCAGGAAGTCGACGAACGCGATGCCCTCGGCCTTCAGCGCCTTGGGGTAGAGCGAGGACTTGGTCAGGCCGGGCAGCGTGTTGGTTTCGAGATAGATCAGCCCCTTGTCCGAGACGATGAAATCCGAACGGGAATAGCCGGTACAGGACATCGCCCGGTGCGCCAGCATCGCCTGCTGCTTCAGTGCGGCGGTGAGTTCGGGCGCGAAACGGCCGGGACATATCTCCTGGGTCGACTTCAAAAGATATTTCGCCGCGTAGTCGAAACTGCCCTCGCCGGGAATGATCTCGATCGGCGGCAGCGAGATGATCGTGCCGTCCGGCCGCTCCAGCACGCCGCAGGTCGCCTCGACGCCGGCGATGTAAGGCTCGACCACGTACTCTTCGTGCTTCGCGGCATTGCGGACGGCGACGAGATCCTGCTTGGCGTTGACGAAGATCAGGCCGTAGCTCGAGCCATCCCTCGCAGGCTTTGCGATCAGCCGGCCGTATTCGGCGAAGGCCTCATCGATCTGGTCCAGCGCAATGTTGGCCGGCGGCGTCACGCCGCCGAGCGCGGCGAAATGCTTGGCCGCGAACTTGTCGAACGCGAGGTGCGAGGAGGCCGAGCCCGATCCGGTGAAAGGCACGCCGCGCGCCTCGCACATCACCTGCAATTCGCCGTTCTCGGCACGCCCGCCATGCAGGCCGAGCACCAGCACGCGGTTCTCCGCCCTGGCCTGGTCGAGCGCCTGCTCCAGCGGAATGCCCGACGTGCCCGGCTTGAACTCGTCCTCGAACGGGCGGGCATGTTCGAGCAGTTGCTTCGACTGCACGACATGCACCTTGTCCTCGATGTCCCACCACCAGAGATCGGCCTCGGGCAGCGTCTGATGCAGCGCCTGGGCTGAAGCGACCGAAACCAGACGTTCGCGGTTGGAGCCGCCGAAGAGGATGGTGATGCGCATGTTCTCTCGTCGCTTGTCCAAATTAGCCGGGAATTCCGATCCGCTTGATTTCCCAGTGTAGCTCAATTCCGGAATTCGTCTTCACCCGTTCACGCACGGTCTCGCCCAGCGCTTCGATGTCGTGCGCGGTGGCATTGCCCGTGTTGATCAGGAAATTGCAGTGCATCTCGGAGACTTCGGCACCGCCGACGCGCAAACCGCGGCAGCCGGCGGCGTCGACCAGCTTCCAGGCGGAATGGCCGGGCGGATTCTTGAAGGTCGAGCCGCCGGTCTTTTCGCGGATCGGCTGCGCGGTCTCGCGATGGGTTTGCACTTCCGCCATGCGCGCGCGGATCGCCTCGACATCCCTGATCTCGCCGCGGAAACGCGCGGAGGTGAAGATGATGGAGGGATCGACGCCGCTGTTGCGGTAGACGAACTTCATGTCGGCATTGGAGAAGACGTGCTTGGTGCCGTCGCGACCGACGCCTCGCGCCTCGATCAAAACGTCCCTGGTCTCGCCGCCATTGGCGCCCGCATTCATGCGCAGCGCGCCGCCGATCGTGCCGGGAATGCCAAAGTAGAATTCCAGCCCACCGATATTGGCCGACGCGGCGACTTCCGCCACGCGCTTGTCGAGCGCGGCTGCGCCCGCGGTGACGACATCGGCGCTCGCGCTCGCCTCGCCGAAGGCACGCGGCACCAGACGGATCACCACGCCCGCAATGCCGCCGTCGCGCACGATCAGGTTGGAGCCGACGCCGACGACGTAGACGGGAATGTCGCTTGCGAGATGCGCGAGGAAATAAGCGAGGTCGTCCTCGTCCGCCGGCGTGAACAACACCTGCGCGGGACCGCCGACGCGAAACCAGGTGAGCTCGGCGAGCGACTGATTTGCGAGCAATCGGCCGCGAAGATCGGGCATCGCGGCTTTGAGCGAGGGTGTGATGTCGGGGAAGCTCATGCGAGCACGCTCACTGCAGGTGAAGAGCGCACACTTCTTCCGTTCCCTCCCCCCTTGTGGGGGAGGGTCAGGGAGGGGGGTAGCCCCGAGCGAGATCGGAGTTCGCGGCCACCCCTCTCCCCCGCCCTCCCCCACAAGGGGGGAGGGAGCGCAGTTTGCCTTGTTGCTATATGTGAGACTCTCATGAGAGCGCCTACCCCAGCGCCTTCAATTCATCCGGCAAGGCATACGCCCATTGCGTGATGTTGCCGGCCCCTAGGCACACGACGAGATCGCCCGACTTCGCCACGCCCTTGACGATGCCGGCGAGATCGGAGGCCGCCGGCAGCGGGATCACCTCGCGGTGGCCGTGGGCGCGCAGGTTGGCGACAAGATTATCGCGATTGATCCCCTGGATCGGCGCCTCGCCTGCGGCGTAGACGTCGGCGACGATCACCACGTCCGCATCGTTGAAGCAGGTTAAAAATTCCTCGAACAGCGACTGCAGGCGGGTATAGCGATGCGGCTGCACGACGGCGACGACCTTGCCGTTGGTGGATTCCCGCGCCGCCTTCAGCACCGCCGCGATCTCGACCGGATGATGGCCGTAATCGTCGATCACGGTGACACCGTTCCACTCGCCGGTCTTGGTGAAGCGGCGCTTGACGCCGCCGAAGCCGGCGATCGCCTTGCGGATCGCCTCGTCCGACACGCCGAGCTCGCGCGCGACCGCAATCGCGGCCGTTGCGTTGGAGGCATTGTGCCGTCCCGGCATCGGCAGCATGAGATCGGAGATCTCATGCACGGCGCCCGTCTTGCGGTCGCGGAACGTAACCTTGAACTTCGATCCGCCGCCCATCGGGGCCAGGTCGACGAAGCGCACATCGGCCTGCGGATTCTCGCCATAGGTGATGATGCGCCGATCCTCGATCTTGCCGACAAGATTCTGCACCACGGGATGATCGATGCACATCACGGCAAAGCCATAGAACGGCAGGTTCTCGACGAAATGGCGGAACGCGTCCTGCACCGCCTCGAATGTCTTGAAGTGATCGAGATGCTCGGGATCGACATTGGTGACGATCGCGACCTCGGTCGGCAGCTTCAGGAACGTGCCGTCGCTCTCGTCGGCTTCGACCACCATCCAGTCGCCCGCACCGAGACGCGCGTTGGAGCCGTAGGCGTTGATGATGCCCCCGTTTATCACGGTGGGATCGAGGCCGCCGGCGTCGAGCAGCGTCGCGACCATCGTGGTCGTGGTGGTCTTGCCGTGCGTGCCGGCGATGGCGACGCAGCTCTTCAGCCGCATCAGCTCGGCCAACATCTCGGCGCGGCGCACCACCGGGATCCGCCGTTCGCGCGCCGCCGTCAGTTCCGGATTGTCGCGCTTGATCGCGGTAGAAACCACGACGACCTCGGCGCCGTCGACGTTCTCCGCCTTGTGGCCGACCGAGACCTTCGCGCCGTTCTTGCGGAGACGGTCGAGATTGTAATTGTCGGAGGCGTCCGAGCCCTGCACGGAATAGCCGAGATTGAGCAACACCTCGGCGATGCCGCTCATGCCGATCCCGCCGATCCCGACGAAGTGGATGGGTCCGATCTCGCGCGGCAGTCTCATGGCGTATCCCGCAGTTCCCTCGTCATGCCCGGGCTTGTCCGGGGCATCCACGAATCCTTACCACTTCTTGCAAGACGTGGATGGCCGGGACAAGCCCGGCCATGACGGCAAAAGTAGGAATTCTGGCTGATTTCGCGTCAGATTCCCGCGATTTTGGCCACCAGATCGGCCAGCCGCTCCGCTGCGTCGAGCCGGCCGGCGCCGCGGGCGGCCTGCGCCATGGCGGCAAGACGCGCGGGCTCGGCGGCGAAGGCGGAGATCTCGGCGGCGAGGCGATCGGAGGAAAACTCGGTTTGCGGAATGCGGATCGCACCGTCGACCTTGGCCAGCACGCCGGCATTGGCGAACTGGTCCTGGTCGATCGCGCCCGGGAGCGGCACCAGGATCGAGGGCCGCCCGATCGCAGCGAGTTCGGCCACGGTGCCGGCGCCTGAGCGCGACACCACCAGATGGTTGGAGGCGAGCCGTGCCGGCAGATCGGTGAAAAACGGCGCAAGCTCGGCCTTGATCTTCAGTCTGTCGTAGACCGCGCGCACGCGCGCCATGTCCTCGTCACGCACCTGCTGGGTGAGGATGAGCCGGCTCCACAGCGCGGGCTCGAGGCGTTCGATCGCGCCCGGCACGATATCGGCCATGATGCGCGCGCCCTGGCTGCCGCCGACGACGAGCAGGCGCAGCGGACCGTTCACTTCAGGCGCAGCATATGGCACGCCGGCTGCAGCGAGAATTGCGGGGCGCATCGGCGTGCCGACCGTCGTTGTCTTGCCCGATAGCGCCGGATCGCGGTCGAGCACGCCAGGCAACGACGTCGCGATGGCACGGACGCGGCTCGACAGAAACCGGTTGGCGCGGCCGAGCACCGCATTGGCGTCATGGATGATGCCGGGCACGCCCGCGAATTTTGCGGCGACCAGCGGCGGCAGCGTCGGATAGCCGCCAAAGCCGACGACGGCAACCGGCTTCAATCGCTTGATCAGGCTGTAGGCGGACAGCGTGCCGGCCGCGAGCGTCAGGCCGGCATAGGCGAGCTGCAGCGGATTGCGGCCGCGCGCAGTCTCGCTCGAGACGACGTCGATCATGTCCTTGGTGAACAGGCCGCTGTAGCGCAGCGCGCGCTCGTCGGTGACGAGGCGGACGCGGAAGCCGCGCCGGATCAGCTCGACGCCGAGCGCCTCGGCCGGAAACAGATGGCCGCCGGTGCCACCCGCGGCGAGAAGAATCAGGGGGGAGGTGTCCATGGGGAGGAGTTTTACAGTGTCTCCCCCGTCATTGCGAGCCGCCCACACAATGCTCGTGCCCCGGGCGCAGTGCAACGCGCCGCCCCTCGCGGCGTGGTGCGCTGCTGAACCGGGGCCCATTGCTGCGACATTCTGGGACCCGGCTCTGCGCTCCGCTTCGCTGCGCTTGTCCGGGACACGCAATCACGCGTAACTGCGCATCGCCTCGGCGTGGCCGCTCGCCTCGACTTCGGTGCGCGGGCGCAGCCGCGTCAGCGCGAGCATCATGCCGACACCATAGGCCAGCGACACGATCGAGGAGCCGCCATAGGAGATGAAGGGCAGCGTCATGCCCTTGGCCGGGATGAGCTGGAGATTGACCGACATGTTGATCGCAGCCTGCACGCCAAACAGGATCGCAAGACCCGAGGCCGCAAAGCGCGAGAACATGTCCTCATTGGCATAGGCGCGCGACAGCGTGCGGATGACGACGAAGGCAAACAGTGCCAGCATCGCGAGGCACAGGATGATGCCGAACTCTTCGGCGGCAACCGCGAACACGAAGTCGGTGTGGCTGTCCGGCAGGCTGCGCTTGGCAATGCCCTCGCCCGGTCCAAGCCCGAACCAGCCGCCATTGTAAAAGGCCTCCATGGCGGTATCGACCTGGAAGGTGTCGCCCGAAGCCGGATTCATGAAGCGCTTGATGCGGCCGGCGACGTGGGGAACAAAAAGATAGGCGCTGAACAGTCCGGCAGCGCCGAGGCCGGCGAGCCCGAACACCCAGATCATCCGCATGCCCGCGATGAAGAACAACGAGCCCCACACCATCAGGATCAGCATGGTCTGGCCGAAATCGGGCTCCATGACGAGAAGCGAGACCAGCATCAGGAGCAGCGCGAGCGCCATCGAGGTCGCCGGCATCTCCGGCCGCTTGGTGGACTCGGCAAACAGCCAGGCGGCGATGACGACGAACGACGGCTTTGCGATTTCGGAGGCCTGGATGTTGACGCCGATCAGCGTGATCCAGCGCCGCGAGCCCTTCACCTCGGGACCGATCGCGAGCGTCAACACGATCAGGATGATGCTGGCCGCGAAGATGATCAGCGCCGAGCGACGGATCGCCCGCGGCGACAGGAAGGACACCCCGAGCAGCACGATGCAGGACGGCAGCAGGAACAGCACGTGGCGGCTGAAGAAGTGGAAGGGATCGAGCCCGATGCGGGTCGCAACCGGCGGGCTCGCCGCCAGCGACAGGATCACGCCCGTCAGCATCAGCGCCAGGATGGCACCCATCAGCGGCTTGTCGACGGTCCACCACCACTCGGAAAAGGGGGTGCGTTCTTCACGGGAGAGCATGGCGGCCGCTTTCGGACAGAGGTCGGTCCATTGGTCGCCGAGGTTGGTTACCGGGGGGTTAAGGAAACGCGGATGATTGGAATTGCCTCACACCACCGGCTTCACGCCCGGCAGCGCCTGCACCAGCTCGCGGAACCTGGTGCCGCGGATTTCGAAATTGCGGTACTGGTCGAAGGAGGCGCAGGCGGGTGACAGCAGGACGACCGCATCAGTGATGCCTGACGCCTCCGCATCACGTGCGGCTTGCTCCACCGCGACGTCGAGGGTCTGGCTGATCTCGTGCGGCACCTGCGTGCCGAGCGTGCCGGAAAATTCCTGCGCGGCCTCGCCGATCAGATAGGCTTTTCGGATGCGCGGGAAGTAGCCGGTGAGGCCGGTGATGCCGCCGGCCTTCGGCTTGCCGCCCGCAATCCAGAAGATGTCCGAAAAGGACGACAGTGCGTGCGCGGTGGCGTCCGCATTGGTGCCTTTGGAGTCGTTGACGAACAGCACATTGCCGCGGCGGCCGACCTGCTCCATGCGATGCGCAAGGCCTGGAAAGCTGCGCAGGCCGTTCTGCAAGACATCGAGGCCAATGCCCATCGCGAGCGCGGCGGCGGCGGCGCACGCCGCGTTCTGTGCATTGTGCAGACCGCGCAGAGAACCGATGCCGCCGAGCGCCGCGATTTCACTGCGCGCGCCGCCCGAATTGCGCACGATATTGCCATGCTCGACATGGATGCCGCTGGCCAGCGGATTCCTGACCGAGATGCGCACCACATTTTTGCCGGCACGGTCGAGCCGGTCGGCGATGTCGCGACAAAAACCGTCGTCGACACCGACGATCGCGGTACCGCCGGCCTGCACACCGGCAACGAGGCGTTCCTTCACCGCGGCGTAGTGCGCGATGGTGCCGTGACGATCGATGTGGTCCTCGCTGACATTGAGCAGAATGCCGACGGAGGGATCGAGCGAGGGCGTGAGGTCGATCTGGTAGGACGACATCTCGATGACGTGGACGCGGCCCATGCCCGGCGGCTCCAGCGACAGGATCGCGGTGCCGATATTTCCGCCCATCTGGGTGTCGTAGCCGGCGACCTTGGTCAGGTGCGCGATCAACGCCGTCGTGGTCGATTTGCCATTGGTGCCGGTGATGGCGACAAACGGCGCATCCGGCGCGTGCCGACGCCGTTCGCGGCAGAACAGCTCGATGTCGCCGATCACCTCGATAGCGGCCTCGCGCGCCTTCAGCACGCTCCAATGCGGCACCGGGTGGGTCAGGGGAACGCCGGGCGCGAGCACCAGCGCGGCGAAATTCGCCCAGGAGACGTTGCGCAAGTCAGCCGTGATGAAGCCCGCTTGCGCGGCCTTGGCGACGTTCTCGGCGCTGTCGTCGGCGGCGATCACCTCGGCGCCGCCGGCCTTCAGCGCGTGGCAAGACGTGAGCCCCGAGCCGCCGAGGCCGAACACCGCGACCGTCTTGCCGGCAAAGGACGTGACGGGGATCATCGAGTGCTCACCGCAGCTTCAGCGTGGACAGGCCGGCGAGCGCCAGCATCACCGAGATGATCCAGAACCGGATCACGATCTGCGGCTCGGTCCAGCCGAGCTGCTCGAAATGGTGATGGATCGGCGCCATCCGGAAGATGCGTTTTCCCGTCATCTTGAACGACACCACCTGCACGATGACGGAGACCGCCTCCAGCACGAACAGACCGCCGATCACCGCGAGCACGATCTCGTGCTTCACCGCGACCGCGATCGCACCCAGCATGCCGCCGAGCGCGAGCGAGCCGGTGTCGCCCATGAAGATCGAGGCCGGCGGCGCGTTGAACCAGAGGAAGCCGAGGCCCGCGCCCAGCAGGGCGCCGCAGAGCACGGCCAGCTCGCCGGTGCCGGCGACATATTTGATCTGGAGATAATCGGCGAACACCGCGTTGCCGGCGAGATAGGCGATCATCGCAAAGCTCGCGGTCGCGATCATCACGGGCACGATGGCGAGGCCGTCGAGACCATCGGTGAGGTTCACCGCGTTGCCGGCGCCGACGATGACGAAGGCGCCGAACACGACGAAGAACCAGCCGAAATGCAGCACGGTGTCCTTCAGGAAAGGAATCGTGAGCGCCGTCGACGCGGGATCGCGGTTCAGCCGCACCAGCGCGTAGCAGGCAACCAGCGCGATGGCCGCCTCGATCAGCAGGCGGAGCTTGCTGCCGAAGCCGGTCGTGGTCTGCTTGGTCACCTTGAGATAATCGTCGTAGAAGCCGACGAAGCCGAAGCCGAGCGTCACCGCCAGCACGATCCAGACGTAAGGATTGAGCGGATTGGCCCACAGCACCGTGCCGACCGTGAGGCCGGACAGGATCATCAGCCCGCCCATGGTGGGCGTGCCTTTCTTGGCGAGATGCGATTGCGGACCATCGGCCCGGATCGGCTGGCCCTTGCCTTGTCGGATGCGCAGATGGTCGATGATCCAGGGCCCGAACAGGAACACGAACAGCGCGCCGGTGACGACGGCGCCGCCGGTGCGGAAGGTGATGTAACGGAAGACGTTCAGGAAGGTGCGAACGGCACCGAAGCCCGGAAATGTGTTGGAGAGCTCGATCAGCCAGTAAAACATTCAGACGGTCCTATGGCGCCTTTGCACGCGCCTTGATCTTGGCCTTGTCAACCTGCCTCACGCGCATTCGCTGGTCTTCATCCTGGGGTCGGGCGACCTCTAAAGAAAACGAACGGCTTCGCGCCGGAAAGGGTGGGATTCGGGAACAGCGCCTTCCAAGCAGTTTACGCCCTTGCCTGCAAGGCGGCCACTAGGCCCGGCACAAACTTGTTGACCCAGAACATCTTCTTGCTGCCCTTGACAACCACGACATCGCCTGCCCTCAGCAGATTTGCGACCTCGCCCGGCTTCAGCGTCACGGGGTCGTCGTGCCAGCCGAGACCCTTGCCGGTTGGAAGCACCTCGAACAGGTGACGCATCAGGGGCCCGACGCAATAGACGCCGTCGATGCCGTCGAGATGCCTGGCGAGTTCGGTGTGATAGGCCGGCGCGCCATCACCCAGCTCCAGCATGTCGCCGAGTACCGCAATGCGGCGGCCGCCGGTCGTGTTGCGCGCCTGCAGGCTTTGCAGCGCGGCGGCCACGCTGGCCGGATTGCCGTTGAAGCTGTCGTCGATCACGGTGACGCCGCCGACCGCCTGCTCGACGCCGCGGCCGGTCATGATGCCGACGCGGTCGAGCTTGATCGCAAGCGTTGCCGCATCGAGGTTCGCCGCACGGATCGATGCGAGCGCGGCGAGCGCATTCTGGACGCGGTGCGGCGCGCCCGGCGTCAGGCTGAACGCGATCTCCTTCTTGCCAAGCGCGGCCACGACCTGCCAGCTGTCGCCATGCGGCGCGTGCGCGACCTCGTGCACCTCGGCTTTGTCGCCGAAGCGTATGATCTTGCCCTTCCAGTCCGGCGCCTTGATCCCGGCGGGCAGCACCAGCACGCCTTCCGAAGGCAGGCCGAGTGCAATCGACACTTTCTCGCGGCGGATGGCTTCGAGCGAGCCAAGCTTCTCCAGATGCACCGGCTGGACGTTGACGACCAGCGCGACCGTCGGCCGCGTCAGTTCGCTGAGCCGCGCGATCTCGCCGGCCTGGTTCATGCCCATCTCGACGACCCAGAGACTGGCATCGGGCCGCGCATTGCACAGCGTCAGCGGCACGCCCCAGAAATTGTTGAAGCTCGACGGGCTGGCATAGGCATTGGGGTAGGCCGCGAGGAATTCCTTGGTGCTGGTCTTTCCCGCGCTGCCGGTGAGCCCGATCACCGGTCCGTTGAAGCGCGCACGTGCCGCGCGCGCAAGGCCCCAGAGGCCGTCCATCAGCGTGTCCTTGACGACGATCTGGGGAACGCGGATGCCCGCGATCTCGTGCGGCACGATCATCGCGACCGCGCCTGAGGCTTCCGCCTTGTCCGCGAACTCCCAGCCGTCGCGCGCGCTGGCGAAGGCCGAGATGAAGCCGCCGCTCGGCGTGCCGCTCAGCGCGACGAACAGGCTGCCCGGCTTCACCAGCCGGCTGTCCTGGGTGACGAGATCGATCGGCGTGTCCGGGAACGATCCGGCGGCGCCCAGCGCGCGCGCCACTTCGGCCACCGTCCATATGGGCGCGCTCATGCAATCCTCGACGCTAATGCGGCGGCGACCGCCTCGTGATCACTGAAGGGCAACACCTCTCCGCCGACGATCTGCCCGGTCTCGTGGCCCTTGCCGGCGATGAGCAGCGCATCGCCATCTTGCAATTCCTCGATCGCTGTGCGGATCGCCGCGGCCCGGTCGCCGATTTCGCGGGCGCCCTTGGCGGCGGCGAGGATTTCGGCGCGAATGGCCTCCGGCTTCTCGCTGCGCGGATTGTCGTCGGTGATGATGATTCCATCGGCGTTGCCGGCCGCGATCTCGCCCATGATCGGACGCTTGCCGGCATCGCGGTCGCCGCCGGCACCGAACACGACGACCAACCTGCGCTTCGCGTAGGGACGGAGCGCCTGCAGCGCCTTCGCCAGCGCATCGGGCTTGTGCGCGTAGTCGACGAAGATCGGCGCACCGTTGCGCTCGCCGACGCGCTCGAGCCGCCCCTTGGCGCCTTCGAGACCTTCGAGGCTCGCGAACACGTTTGCGGCGTCGCTGCCGGTGCCGATGGCGAGACCGGCCGACACCAGCGCATTCTCGATCTGGAATTCGCCGACCAGCGGCAGCCGGATCGTATGCCGCTTGCCGCGATGTTCGAGCGCGAGCACTTGCGAAAACCCTTCGACCTCCGCACCGGCGAGACGAATGCCTTCGCCGGCCCCGTCGCCGTTGCGACCGACCGCCATCACGCGCAAGCCGCGCGACTTTGCCGCGTCGATTGCCTCCGCCGAGCAATCATGATCGGCCGAGATCACGGCCGCGCCTCCCGGCGGAACAAGTTCGCGGAACAGCCTGAGCTTGGCCGCGAGATAATGCGCGACGGTCGGATGGTAATCCATGTGGTCGCGCGAGAGATTGGTGAAGCCGCCGGCGGACACGCGCACGCCGTCGAGGCGATATTGGTCGAGCCCGTGAGAAGAGGCCTCGAAGGCGAGATGCGTGACGCCCTCACGCGCGATCTCGTCGAGCTGCCGATGCAGTGCGATCGGATCGGGCGTCGTCAGGGAGCCGTAGACGGTGCGCTTGGGCGAGACCAGGCCGATGGTTCCGATGCTAGCGGAGGCGTGCCCGAGCCGCTCCCAGATCTGCCGGGTGAATGCCGCCACCGAGGTCTTGCCGCTGGTGCCGGTCACCGCCGCGATGGTCGCAGGCTGCGCGGGGTAGAATTTTGCCGCGGCCAGCGCCAGCGCGCGGCGCGGATTGGCGACTGTGATGAACGGCACCTTGCAGCCATCAGGCGCATGGTCGCCGAGAACCGCCACCGCGCCGGCGGCAATCGCCGCATCGATGAAGCGCGCACCGTCGGTCTTGCTGCCCGCAAGTGCGAAAAAGAGATGACCCGGCTTGACCGCGCGGCTGTCGAGGGCAACGCCGGTTACGTCGAGCGCCGCGACGGCGGGCTCGATTGCGGCGTCGTTGCCCTGAACGTCCTGATCGAGGAGGTCGCGCAGCTTCATGGTCTTCCAGTCGACATGCCGGACCGGAACACCGAATCTGCCGGGAAATCCCGACTCAGCAGCGGCAACGGCCCACCCGGTTGATTACTGGGTTGTCCTGGATGCTGCAAGAATAAGGCGCTCGGACGGCGGCAGGTCAAACCGCGGCTCGACACCCAGAAGCGGCGCGATCCGCTCGATCACCTTGCCGCCGGTCGGCACCGCGTTCCAACCCGAGGTGATGAAACCCTTCGTCTCGGGAATCGCCTGGGGCTCGTCCAGCATGATCAGGATCTGATATTTCGGATCGTCGCAGGGCATGATCGCGGTGAAGGAGTTGAGCACCCGCTTCTTGGCATAGCGGCCGTTGATGACTTTCTCGGACGTGCCGGTCTTGCCGCCGACATAGTAACCCTTGACGTCGGCGGTCTTGGCGGTGCCGATTTCGGCATTGAGCCGCATCAGGAACCGCATCTTGTCGCTGGTCTCCGTCTTGATGACGCGCTTGGCCATCGCCGCCGCTTCGGATTCGGTGCGCTTCATGAAGGTCGGCGGAATCAAATAGCCGCCGTTCACCAGCGCGTTGATGCCCATCACAGCCTGCAGCGGCGCCACCGACATGCCTTGGCCGAACGCGATGGTCACCGTGTTCAGTTCGCCCCAGCGGCGCGGTATCAGCGGAGCCGCGCTTTCCGGCAGTTCAGTGCGCAGCCGCGTCAACTGGCCCATCTTGGCGAGGAATGCCTTGTGCGCCTCGACGCCCTGGCTGAGCGCGATCCGCGCCGCGCCGATGTTGGACGAATAGGTGAACACTTCTTTGGTGTTGATGAAGCGTCCAAGCGCGTGGCTGTCGTGAATGGTGAACTTGCCGTAGTGCAGGTTTCCCCGTGCATCCCACATCGAGTTCAAATTGATCTTGCCGGAATCCAGTGCCATCGCCAGCGTGAACGCCTTGAAGGTCGAGCCCATCTCGTAGACGCCGGTGGTCAGGCGATTGATGCGGTCGGGGTCGTGCGCTTCCTTCGGATTGTTGGGATCGAAGTCCGGAAGCGAGACCATCGCCACGATCTCGCCGGTCTTGACGTTGGAGACGATCCCGGAGGCGGCCTTGGCGTGGTATTTCTCCTTGGCCTTCAAGAGCTCGTCACGCAGGGCGTGCTCGACGCGCAGATCGACCGAGAGCTCGATCGGCTTTTGCAGCCGGTCGGTGGCAAAGCCCGCGCGGTGGAGATCGGCGAGCCCCTGATTGTCGAGCCACTTCTCCATGCCGGCGATGCCCTGGTTGTCGATGTTGACGAGACCGATGAGGTGGGCGACCTCGTTGCCGGTCGGATAGACGCGCTTGTTCTCGCGCAGGAAGCCGATGCCGGGAATGCCGAGCTTGTGGATGTCCTGCTGCTGCTTCGCCGTAATCTCGCGCTTGAGCCAGACGAAGCCCTTGCGGGTCTTCAGGCGCTCGCGCACCTCGGCCTCGTCGAGGTCGGGCACGGTGGCGGTCAGAAGTTCGATTGCCTCGTCCTTGTCGATGATGCGGCGCGGCTCGCCGAACAGGCTCGACGCCTTGACGTCGGTCGCGAGGATCGCGCCGTTGCGATCGACGATGTCGGGCCGCGCGGTCGCGACCACCTCCTGCGCCGCGGCGCGGCGCGCACCGTGGGCGTCGGCGCCGATCGCGAACATCACGAGCCGGCCGCCGATCAAGGCGTAGACCGCGCCGAAGGCCAGCATCGCCAAGCCGACGCGCGCCCGCGCCTTGGCCGCGCGATCGACGTTGCGCCCATAAAGCAGGCTGCGGATCAGCCGTTGCCGCCAAGGCTCGGTCGGCTTTTCTGCCGGTTTGGCCGGGGTCACAGCACTCATGGCTTGTCCTCGGGCTGAGGCACGGAGCCCGTCACATTATCGGGATCGCTCGCGGCTTCGATGGTGTTGAGCATGGCCCCGATCGGATCCGGCTCGCCCGGCCTGAACATCCGCGGCGGACGCTCGGGCAAATTCTTCAGTGAATCATATTGCGTGCCGTTGACCGGCTTGAGCTGCAGATGCCGGTCGGACAGACCTTGCAGGCGCAGGGGCGCATCGAGCTTGGCCCATTCGGAGCGCAGCGCCGCGATCGCATCGCGCTGCTCGCGGATCTCCGCATGCAGCCGCAGCACCTTTTCGGTCCGCGCCGTGGAGTCCATCTTGATCCGGTAGACATGGGCCGCCGCGAAGATCAGCGCGCCGATGACGAGGAGGTGGATGAAGCGCATGCGCTAGCCACCTCTCATGACGTCGGAGAGTTTTGGCCAGTTCGATTGCTCGCGATCGTCATGTGCAGGCGCCGAGGTGCGCTCGGCGGCGCGCAGTTTTGCAGAGCGCGCGCGCGGGTTATGGCCGACTTCGTCCTCGCCTGCGATCACCGGCCGCCGCGTCAGGAGCTGGAAGCTCGGCACCGCCTGCGACATTTCCGGCAGATGGCGCGAGCCGCCACCCGTCTTGCTGCGCTCGGCGAGGAAATTCTTGACGATGCGGTCTTCCAGCGAATGGAACGAGACGACCACGAGGCGACCACCGGGCTTGAGCACACGCTCGGCAGCGATGAGTGCGTTCTGGAGTTCCTCGAGCTCTTCGTTGACGAAGATGCGCAGGGCCTGGAACGTCCGCGTCGCCGGATGAATATCGCCGGGCTTGGAACGAACCACCCTGCCGACGAGATCGGCGAGCGCGCGCGTGGTCGTGAACGGCGTCTCCTGACGGTCCGCGACGACGGCGCGGGCGATGCGGCGCGACTGCCGCTCTTCGCCGAGGAGATAGATGATGTCGGCGAGATCGCCTTCCGACGCGCGCGCCACGACATCGGCCGCAGTCGGGCCTGCCTGCCCCATCCGCATGTCGAGCGGACCATCGAGGCGGAACGAGAAGCCGCGGCCGGCCTGGTCGAGCTGCATCGAGGACACGCCGACGTCCATCACGACGCCGTCGACGCCATCGACGCCTTGAGCCGCGCAGATTTCGGCGAGGTTGGAGAAACGATCTTCAACGAGGGTCAGCCTGCCCGCGGAGCGGGCGACCAGCTCGGCGCCACCCTCGATCGCAGTACGGTCGCGATCAATGGCAATCACCCGGGTTCCCGGCACGTCGAGAATCGCACGGCTGTAGCCACCGGCACCAAAGGTCGCGTCGATATAGACGCCGCCCTCGCGTGGGGCGAGGTGGTCGATGGCCTCACGGCCAAGAACGGGGATATGCGGAGCCGAGCTCATGCGCCAAGCCTGCCGATCGCCCCGCCGGACTCCCAAATGAGATCGGGGACGAACAAGCTCATAACGCCTCGAATGATTCCGCGTCGCGGCGGTTCCACGACCCAATCCCCGTCCAGCATGGTTACCGAGCCCGGTCGCCCCGGGCCACCAACCCAGTATTCCCCTTGGAACTTGTCGGGCAGCCATGGGATTTCGAGCCAAAATACGCTTTGGCCGCCTCCGGACGCGGGTCGGCTCTTCATCTCTCAGTAACGGCCCTTAGCGTTAAGAAAGCGTTGATCGGCTCGCGACAAGTCGAAAAGCTGACGCGGCGGTGATGCTTCATCCACACACATGCGCCAAAATGCATCCGTTAACCGCGTCGCGCGATTGCGCACGGTCGAGGGTAAAGGAATAGTAAAGAGAAGGGCTTGGCCCACACACTCTCTCTATCTCGAGCTGTCTATGTCGTCCGGTTCGTCCACGCCGTCTGGATCTGATTCGAAGCGTCAACGTGTTCTCCCGGTTCCCAAGGCCGCCGCGAGCATGCGGACGTTCGAGCCGGACTCCTCGATCGTCTCCGACATCATCCCCTCACCGAACCACGGCGACCGCAACAAGGGCCGGCAGCCCGACATGATCGTGCTGCACTACACCGGCATGCCCGACGTCGAAGGTGCGCTGGCGCGGCTCTGCTCCGCGGGCACCGAGGTGTCGGCACATTATGTCGTGCTGGAAGACGGCCGCATCGTGCAATGCGTGCCGGAGGCCAGGCGTGCCTGGCATGCCGGCGTGTCCGCCTGGGCCGGCGAGGACGATATCAACTCCTGCTCGATCGGCATCGAGATCGTCAATCGCGGCCACGACTGGGGCTATCCGGAGTTTCCGCTGCGCCAGATCGCCGCCGTGATCGCGCTGTGCCGCGGCATCATGCTCCGCCGCAAGGTGCCCGCGCACCGGGTGCTCGGCCATTCCGACGTGGCGCCCGCGCGCAAGAAAGATCCCGGCGAAAAATTTCCGTGGCATTCGCTGGCCAATTCCGGTGTCGGCCACTGGGTCACGCCGGCGCCGGTGGTGCGCGGCGAGAGCCTGATGCTCGGCACCATCAGCGACGAAGTGCTGAGCCTGCAGCAGGCGCTCGCCAGATACGGCTACGGCGTTCCCCTCACCGGAAAATACGACGCCGCGACCATGGAAGTCGTCACCGCGTTCCAACGCCATTTCCGCCCGGCGCGACTGGATGGAGTCGCGGATCACTCGACGCTGTCGACCTTGCAGGCGCTGTTGGGGAGTCTCCCTCAGGAGGCAACGACCGTCGCGACGAAGTGACGGCGACTGCCACCCCCGTCATTGCGAGCGAAGCGAAGCAATCCAGACTGCCTCCGCGGAAGCAGTCTGGATTGCTTCGTCGCAAGTGCTCCTCGCAATGACGGAGTATGAGGAACTAGCTACTCCATCTCCCTCATCCTTCGCGCGTACAGCCGGCGCAGCGGCTCCAACTGCGTCGCCTCCGTCGCCGAGCGATAGGCCTCGCGCGCCTCCTCGTTCCGGCCGAGCCGCCGCAACAAATCCGCCCGCACCGCTGGCAGCAGCTCGTAACCATGAAGCCCGCCGCGCGCCGTAATCGCATCCACGAGATCGAGTGCGCGCGCGGGACCATCGATCATCGACACCGCCGCCGCGTGGTTGAGTTCGATCACCGGTGACGGATTGATCCGCAGCAGCACTTCATAGAGCCCGGCAATCTGCGGCCAGTCTGTCTGCTCATAGCTCGGCGCACGCGCATGCAGCGCAGCGATCGCGGCTTGTACGGCGTAGGGCTGCGGCCGGCCGGGCACGCGCAGTGCGTCGTCCACCAGACGCAGCCCCTCCTCGATCTGCGCATGCTCCCACCGCGAACGATCCTGCTCTTCCAGCAGCACGATGTCGCCGGCGGCGGTCTGGCGCCCTGCGCGGCGCGCATCGTGCAGCAGCATCAGCGCCAGCAGGCCCTTGATCCCCGCGCGATCGGGTACCAGCCGGTCGAGCAAGCGGCCAAGCCGGATCGCCTCGGCCACAAGATCGGGCCGCATCAAATCCGCACCCGACGTCGCCACATAGCCTTCGGTGAAGACCAGATAGATCACGGCAAGCACACCATCGAGCCGCGGCACCAGTGTGTCGCGCTCGGGAACCTCATAGGGAATGCCGGCGAGCCTGATCTTCTGCTTGGCGCGGACCAGACGCTGCGCCATCGCCTCCTCGCTGACCAGGAAGGCGCGCGCGACTTGCGCCGTGGAGAGCCCGCAGACGGTGCGCAACGTCAGCGCGACCTGGACTTCGGGCGCAAATGCAGGATGGCAGCAGGTGAAGATCAGCCGCAGCATGTCGTCGTCGAGCATGGCCGGCGGCTCGTTGGGCGCTTGCGCGTTCAGCTCGAGCTCGTGCACGAGCGCCTGCTCCTTGCCGCGGAAGACGGCCTGGCGCCTGATACGGTCGATCGCCTTGTGCCTGGCGACATTGACCAGCCAGGCACGCGGATTGTCGGGGACCTCGCACGCCGGCCAACGCGCCAGTGCCACCGCAAACGCGTCCTGGAGCGCGTCCTCGGCGAGATCGAAATCGCCGACGAGGCGGATCAGCGTGGCCAGCGCCCGCCCCGCCTCGTCGCGGAAGATCTTGTCGATCTCGGACAGTGTCATGTGACGGTGTGCGGCTGCGCCATCACTTGTCGTAGACCCAGATCGGCCGCACCTCGATCGAGCCGATGCGCGCCGACGGAATCCGCGCCGCGATCTCGATCGCAGTGTCGAGATCCTTGGCCTCCACGAGGTAATAGCCGCCGAGCTGCTCGCGCGTTTCGGCGAACGGGCCGTCGGTCGTCAGGGTCTTGCCATCGCGCACGCGAACCGTCGTCGCGGTCGTGGTCGGCTGCAAACGGTCGCCGGCCTTGAAATTGCCGCTCTGGATGATGTCTTGCGTGAAGGTCTGATATTCCGCCGTCATCTGTTGGCCGGCAGCCGGACGCATATTCGCGTACTCGGCTTCGTTCTGGTAGATCATCAGCAAATACTGCATCGCTTAACTCCTGTTGCACTTGGGATCACCGACAACCAGTCGAACGGGCCACGCTTCCAACGACATCTTCAGGATAAATTATTTCGTGCGAACCGTGCATGGCGTTATCAGCTTGCGGAACCGACACAAATGCTTCATGCGTAAGCCGTCAGTCGGCCGGACGGCCGCTCCGGCAAGTGCCGAAAGGCCGCCGGGGAGGAAAGTCCGGGCTCCCTTGACATACGGTGCCGGATAACGTCCGGCGGGGGCGACCCCAGGGAAAGTGCCACAGAGAACGAACCGCCCGCCTTCGCCCCTTCGGGGCTTCGGCGAGGCAGGCCCGCAAGGCTTGCCACGTCGTAGCAGCGTCAGCTGCGTAGACGGGTAAGGGTGAAAAGGTGCGGTAAGAGCGCACCGCGGCTCCGGCAACGGAGCCGGCATGGTAAACCCCACCGGGAGCAAAACCGAATAGGGACGGCGTAGCGGGCTGTTCGCGAAAGCGATAACGCCGCGGGGCGATGTCAGGCCCGCCGTCCGGGTAGGTTGCTCGAGGCCATGTGCAAACATGGTCCCAGAGGAATGGCCGTCACGTATCGTTCGCGCAAGCGGACGGTGCCTTACAGAACCCGGCTTACAGGCCGGCTGATATCCTAAAGCGTTTTCGAGCGAAGTGGGCTTTCCGGTTCGCGTGAAGAAAACGCGTCTTACCAAGAAGTGACGAGGGGTTCGATGCTGACCGCATCGAGCCCCTCACCATTTGGGCTCTCGTCATTCCGGGGCTCGCGAAGCGAGAACCCGGAATCCATCAAGCCACAAAGTTTCTGGAGAAATGGATTCCGGGCTCGTGCTGCGCACGGCCCGGAATGACCACTGTGAGTTATCCGACGATCTCCTCCAACACACCCATCAACGCCTCCGGCGCCGTCACGTTCGGCGCATGGCTCGCATCGAGCTCGAAAGTGCGCCAGCCATCTTCGCTTTTGGTGCGCCTGGCGAACTGCCCGAACACGTCGCCCGGCGGAATGCGCGTGCAATAGATGTAGCTGCGCGGCATCGCCGGCTCGCCATGTTCGAGCTTCAGCTTCGTCTCGAAACATTTGATCGGCATGTTGATCCGGCGCGCGTTGAGCCAGTCGAGATCGGCCTGCGGCGTATCCGGCGGCGGCGGGTTCGGCGGGATGCGGTAGCCGTCGCCTGAGCTTGCAGCCTTGCGCATCGGCTCGCGCCCGCCCTCATTGAGATCGAACAGCGACTGGCCGTCACGCGGCACGAAGGCGTCGAGATAGATCAATTGCGTCACCCGCTCGCGCGCGCGATCGGCGACGCCGGTGGCGACCATGCCGCCATAGCTGTGGCCGAGGAGCACGATGTCCTCGAGATCCTCGAACCTGATGACGTTGAAAATGTCCTGGATGTGCGTGTCGAGATCGATCGCGGGACTGGCCAGATGCGCGCGCTCGCCGAGCCCGGTATAGGTCGGCGCAATCAGGCGGTGGCCGGCCTGCGCCATCAGCGGATGCATCTTCTTCCAGGCCCACCCGCCGGACCACGCGCCGTGACAAAGCAGGAAGGTTTTTGAGCGTGCGGCCATCGGCGTTTCCGTCGTTCTTGTTTGTACGATGGAGTGTAGCGGGCGACCGCGCGATGTAAACGCTATGGCTCCTTAAGCCGCGCGCGCGTTCACCTTCACGAGGGCGGGTGCAGGCCGACCAGCTTCGCGCCGCAGCTTGCCCGGCTCAAAACCGTGCATGCCGATCTGCCATTGCAGCCCGACGATGGCACCCTTGGTCGGCTGCAGCAGCGCGAGCGAAGCGAACAAGGTCACCGGCAGCCACACCGCCAGTTGCAGCCAGACGGCCGGCGCATAGGCGGTTTCGACGGCAAGGATTGCCGGCACCACGAGATGACCGACGACGACCATCACGAGATAGGCCGGAAAATCGTCGGCGCGCTGGTGGAACAGCTCCTCGCCGCAATGGTCGCAGGTATCCGCCACCTTCAGGAAACGGCCGAACGCATGCCCTTCGCCGCAGTTCGGGCACTTCCCGCGAAATCCGCGCCACATCGCTTTTGCCAGAGAGACTGAACCGGTCGCCATGACCCCACCTCTTCCTTTTCTACGATCCATACAATAATATCTCGCATCCATACATTCAAAGGATATGGGCGCTAATTGCATGGATTGGACCCCTACAATCTCGGAGCTGAGCGGGCCGCGCTATCAGCGCATCGTCGAGGCCATGGAGGCCGATATCGCCGCCGGCCGGCTGGTCCGCGGCCAACAATTGCCGACGCAGCGGGCGCTGGCAAAGGCGCTCGGCATCGACCTCACCACGGTGACGCGCGCCTACACCGAGGCGCGGCGCCGCGGCATCATGGAAGCCCGGGTCGGCCAGGGCTCGTTCGTGTCGGAGACCAGCGCGCGCCGCGCGGTCGATCTGCCGCATCCCGTCGCGATCGACCTCTCGATGAACGTGCCGCCGCAGCCACTCGAAGCGCAGCTCGACGAGCGCATCATCGCCGGGATGGAAGCCATCCGCGCGCAATCGGGCCTGACGGCGCATCTCAACTACCAGCCGCCCGGCGGCAGCGCACACGAGCGCGAGGTCGCGGCGCGCTGGATGCGCGCACGCGTGCCGCATGCGCACGCCGACAGGCTCGTGATCTTTCCCGGCGCGCAGACGATCCTGTTCAACCTGCTCGCCCATCTCGCACGCCCCGGCGACGTGATCCTCACGGAGGCCCTCACCTTTCCCGGAATCAAGGCCGCCGCCGCGCGCCTCGGCGTCAAGCTCGTCGGCGTCGCCATGGACGACGGCGGCATCCTGCCCGGCGCGCTGGCAAAGGCTTGCCGCACGCATAAGCCGAAAGCCGTCTATCTCATTCCGACGCTGCACAATCCGACCACCGCGACGCTTGCCCCCGAGCGCCGCAGCGCCATCGCGAAGATCATCAACGATGCCAATACGATTCTGATCGAGGACGACGCCTACGGGCTGCTCGATCGCTCGGCATCGCCGATCGCCAATCTCATTCAGGAACGGACATATCTCGCGACCACGCTGTCAAAATGCATCGCGCCCGCGCTGCGGGTTGCCTATCTGGTGACGCCCGACAGCAGCTCGCAGCGGGAGATGCGCAGCTCTTTGCAGGCGACCGTGCAGATGCCGGCGCCGCTGATGGTCGCGCTGGTGACGCATTGGATTGAGACCGGCATCGCCGACCGCATCATCACCGCCATCAGGAGCGAGGCGATCGGCCGGCAGCAGCTTGCGCAACGGGCGCTCAAAGGCTTTGAGTTCCAGGCCAAGCCCGCAGCTCATCATCTATGGCTGCGGCTGCCGGAGGGCCGACCCGACCTAGCGGCGCATCTCCTGCGGAACGGACTCGCACTCGTCGCCGGCGAGGCCTTCACCGTGGACGGACCACCGCCACATGCAGCACGCGTCTCGCTTGGCGCGGCGCGCAACAGGGCGGAATTGACGGAAGCGCTGCGCATCCTCGTGAGCGCGCTGCACAGGCCCGCCGACACCCGGCAGATCGTCTAGCAAATAGCTATCGATGCTGACGGCGATGCCGCGAGCGCACGACTGGCGCGACAGCCGATGGATAAGCTTGCGATGCATAGGCATCAGCAGGCGTTCCCTGCTGGCCGCGGGCCCCGCGCGCGGCGGGCGTGAGCTGGCCGCCATTCAGAACGTCGCGGTCCGGATGGGCGGCCTGATAGGCCGCGGGCTCGGAAAACTGAGCCTGCGCCATTGTCGGCATCAAGGCCGCCGCCGAGACCAGCGCGGCTGCCACGGCAATCTTCCTGCGGGTCATCGTCCTTCTCCATATGTTCAGTCGGGAGACTGGCCGATCGAACCGCATGATGGCGTCGAGCGGACCCCAGTTTGAAGTACGAGCATCATGTAGGCCTGTCTTTCGCGAACGCCCGCCATTGGGGATCACGCTTGCGTGCGGTTTTGAAATTGACCTGCACGGCCGCAGCTGTGCTATGCGAGCGATGGCGATCAACAGTTCGGGATCGCCCAGGCGACAGGGACAATCTGTTGGAAATGCTCACCTACGCGCTGCTGCTGCTCGGCGCACTCGCCGGGGGCTTCGTCTCTGGCCTTGCCGGCTTCGGCACGGCGCTGATGGCACTCGGCATCTGGCTCTACGTGCTGCCGCCCTCGCTCGCGGTGCCGCTGGTGCTGATCTGCTCGGTGATCGCGCAGAGCTCGACGCTGCCGTCGATGTGGAAGAGTTTTGATCTCTCGCTGGTCTGGCCGTTCCTGATTGGAGGACTGATCGGCGTGCCGCTGGGCACCATGCTGGTCGCCTCTGCCGATCCAAAAGTGTTCAAGCTGAGCGTCGGCGTGCTGCTGCTGATCTTCTCGACCGCGCTGTACCTCAACAAGAAGCCGCTCGCCATCACCTTCGGCGGCCGCATTGCCGACGGCGCGATCGGCTTCGCCGGCGGCATTCTTGGTGGCCTTGCCGGATTGTCGGGGCCGCTGCCGATCCTGTGGGCCAACATCCGCGGCTGGAACAAGCACGAGCGGCGCGGCATCTTCCAGCTCTTCAATTTCACCGTGCTCGCCACCGCTTTGGTGTTGCAGACCGCCTCGGGCCTCGTCGCGTTCAAGGTGGTGTGGCTCGCGGTGGTCGCATTTCCGGGCACGCTGATCGGCGCATGGGCCGGCGCGCGCGTCTATCACGCGCTGAGCGACAAGCATTTCGGCGATGTCGTGCTCGGTCTGTTGTTCCTGTCGGGCCTCGGCCTCGTCTGGAACAGTTTGGGCACGCACTAACTCCGTGTTTTCTTCACGGTGAGCGCCACGCCGCCGGCAACCCCGACCCCAAGCACGCAGATAAGCGATCGCTACGCGGGCGCGCGTACAGGAGACGCCACGGGCTCGGGCGCAGCCTGCTCCGGGGATTCCTCGTCCCGGAGCACCACAAGGCGCTTTCCGAACTCGCGGCGCAACAGCCACACGCTCAGGGCAGCCTGCAGCGTGGTCGTGGCGATCGACAAATACCAGACATGCTCCATCCGAAAGCCCGGCCACGTCGAGATCCAGATCGACGGCAGGGAATAGGTGAGGACCCGCGTTGCCGAGGTCAACAATACCGGCTTGGTATTGCCGAGCCCCTGAAACAGGCTTGAGCAAGTGAAGATCAGTCCCTGCGCCACCATGTTGAGCGAGACGATACGCAGAAAAAGCGACGCAACCGCCATCGTCTCCTGATCCTTCGAGAAGCCGGTAAGCAACAGACCAGGCACGAGCTGCGCCGGGATCAGGAAAACAATCATCACGGCGGTCGCGACAAGCGCCGCCTTGACAAAGGTCTCCCTCACGCGCGCTCCATTGCCGGCGCCGAAGTTCTGGCCGGCGATCGGCCCTGCCGCAAGGGCGATAGCGAGCGCCGGCATCTGCATCAGACCGAGGAGACGCGTCCCGATGCCAAATCCGGCCTGTGCCGCCGAGCCGAAAACGCTCAGCACGTAATAGCCCACGGCCATGATGATGAAGACCATCGCGAACTCGCCGCCTGCAGGCAGGCCGACATTGAGGATCCTCTTCCACTGTCGAAGCTGCGGCCGCCATTGCGCGGGATCAAGGGCGACATAGCGTTCCAGTTTCAGGAAATACACCAGCAGCATGAGCACACCGATGAAGACGGCAATCGAGCTTGCGAGGCCCGCTCCGGCAACACCGAGCGCGTGCCCGGTGCCCCACCCCGAGATCAGGACCGGCGCCAGCGCGATGTTGATGGCCACTGCAAGCGCTTGAACCACCATGCTCGGTCGCACGATGCCCGTTGCCCGCAACGCAGATGCCATGACTTGCGACGCAAACTGCAGCGCCAAAGCCGGCATGAACCAGAGCAGATAAATCGCGCCGGCTTCGACCGTGGCCTCATCGGCTGCGATCGCGCGCATATATGGGCGCGATAATGCGAAGCCTGCGACCAGGGTCAGGAGCCCGAACAGCACCGATAGGACGACCGATTGGTTGAAGACGAGGTTGGCGTCGCCCCGGTCCTTGCGCCCCACGGCGTGCGCCATCAGCGCCACCGTGCCGACGCCGAGCACCTGCATCAGTGCATTGACGAGAAAGCCGGCATTGCCGGCCGCGGCGACGCCCGCGATCGCCGCATCGCCCAGTCCCGACACGAAATACAGGTCGACGAGCTGGCAGATCATGATCGTGATCATGCCAACCACGATCGGGGGCGCCATGCTCAGGATGTGGCCCACGATGGAGCCGCGTGTCAGGTCCTTCATGTCATCCATCCTCTGGCGGCGCGACGGCGGACTTTCGTCCCGTCGGCCGCGCCGCTCATTCCGCCGCTGCGATCTGTCCGAGCTCCACCACCTGGCGCTCGAACAGGCCGCGATAGATGCCGCCGGGCTTGGCCGCGAGCCTGGCATGCGTGCCTTGCTCGACGATCTCGCCGTGGTCGAACACCAGGATGCGATCGAGGCTGCGCACCGTCGACAGCCGGTGCGCGATCACAATCGAGGTACGACCTCGCATCAGCCGCTCCATCGCCTGCTGGATCAGCGCCTCGGATTCCGAATCGAGGCTCGAGGTCGCTTCGTCCAGGATCAGCACCGGCGCATCGGCCAGGAAGGCGCGCGCCAGCGCCACCCGCTGCCGCTCGCCGCCGGAGAGCTTGACGCCGCGCTCGCCGACCAGCGTGCCGTAGCCCTTGGGCAGCCGCACGATGAAGTCGTGCGCGTTGGCCAGCCGTGCCGCCTGCTCGATCGCCTCCAGGCTGGCGCCGGGCCGGCCATAGGCGATGTTCTCGGCGAGCGAGCGGTGGAACAGGATCGGGTCCTGCTGCACGATCGCGATCTGGCTGCGCAGCGAATGCTGCGTGGCCTTGGCGATGTCTTGCCCATCGATCAGAACGCGGCCGCCGGTCACGTCGTAGAGCCGCTGCACCAGCTTGACGAAGGTGGTCTTGCCGGAGCCGGAGCGGCCGACGAGACCGACGCGTTCGCCGGCGCGGATCGTGACCGACAGTCCGTCATAGAGCGGCACGGGATCGCCGCCATAGTGGAACGTGACGTCGTCGAACACCAACTCGCCGCGCTCGATCGCGATCGGCCGCGCGTCCGGCGCATCCACAATTCCGATCGGCTCGTCGTGGATCGCCACCAGCTCCTCCATGTCGTTGACCGAGCGCTGGAGGTTGTTGATGTGCATTCCGACGTCGCGCAAATAGGCATGGATGACGTAGTAGCTCGTCAGCACATAGGTGACGTCGCCGGGCGAGGCCCGCCCCGACATCCACAGCAGCACGGCGCCGCCGATCACGGAGGCGCGCAGGGCCAGCAGCACCGAGAGCTGCGCCAGATTGGTGTAGTTGTAGCGCAGCCAGGTCCGCCGCACGCGCACGCGCCAACGGTTGACGACACGGGCAAGCCGCGCATCCTCGCGCGCTTCCGCGCCGAAGGATTTCACCACCGCGTTGCAGGTCAGCGCATCCGCCAGCGTGCCGCCGACCTTGGTGTCCCAGGCATTGGAGACGCGCGCGGCCGGCGCGATGTAGCGCGTCGAGAACAGCACCGTCATCGTGACATAGGCCAGCGCGCCCAGCGCGATCACCGCGCCGAGTGAGGCCCAGTGCACGCCGAGCAGGATCATCGACCCGATCAGCACCAGCAGCGACGGCGCCAGCGCCATCAAGATCGTGTCGTTCAACAGGTCGAGCGCCCACATGCCGCGGGTGACCTTGCGCACCGTGGATCCCGCGAAGGAGTTGGCGTGCCAGTCGGTCGAGAAGCGTTGCACGCGCATGAAGGCTTCCTGCGCGACCTCGGACATGATCTTCAGCGAGAACGGCACGATGGCCTGGAGGCCGGTCAGCCGCAGCACCATGGAGGCAGCGCCCAACGCCACGATACCGCCCAGGGCCATCAGCGCCGCGTGACGCGCGGCGGGATCGGATGGGCCGCGCGTCAGGGCGTCGACCAGATGTCCGGAGAAGACCGGCATGAACAGGTCGGCGATGGTTGCGCCCAACAAGCCGCCGGCCACGACGAGGGTACGCCCCGGCTGCTTCAGCCAGTGCCGGAACACGAAGGGCAGCACCACGCGTATCGCCGCGGGCCTTTTTGACAGAGCGGTCATGGCATCATCCGGCCGCTTATGGCGCGGGCCGGCTCCATTGATGGACGCAGGCCAGCCGCGAGGGCCGAGACGGCGTCACCTGAAATTGGCTTTACTTGGGGAGCGGAGCGATCGGGACTGGAAACCCAATCGAAGCTGGCGGAAGAGGCCTCTAGGAGGCCGAGCAGATACCGAGCCAGAACATCATCGAGCGCGGGCGTGCGATCTGCGAATGCGACGAAATCATGCAAATCCTCCCGGTTCGATTGAATGAGGTGCGCTTTATAGATGTGTCATTGGTGATTTGCAACGGGGCTCGCGCGAGATCACGCACGAGTGTTGCAAATTAGTGCGCGTCACCGCTGGCGCCGAACGGTGAGGCCGGCTTCTTCAACAGCGTGACCAGCAGGGTCAGTCCGAGATAGAACAGCGTCAGGATGAAGAATGCATCGCCGAAGCCCATCACCACGGCCTGGCGATGCACGATCTGGCTGAGCTGCTTCATCGCCATCAGGGTGGAATCGCCAAGCCCCTGGAACTTCTGCATGAACATGGTCAGGGTTTCGGTCGCGGTCGCGTTGCCCCAGGTCACGCGCTCCTGCAGGCGCGTGATGTGCAGGTCCGTGCGGTCGTTGAGCACGGTGTTGATGACGGCAAGCCCCACCGCGCCGCCGAGATTGCGCATCAGGTTGAAGAGTCCCGAGGCGTTCTTCACCCGGTCGGGCGCGAGCGTGCCGAGCGCGATGTTGTTGGTCGGCACCATCGCGAACATCATGCCGATGCCGCGCAGGATCTGCGGAATCAGCAGCTCGTAGAAATCGTAGTCGCGCGTGATCCAGGTCATCTGGTAGGAGCCGAGCGCGAAGACGACGAGCCCGAACGCGATCATGTAGCGCATGTCGTACTTCGCCATGAGACGCCCGACCACCGGCGCGACCAGGAACATGGTGATGCCCGAGACGAACATGGTCTCGCCGATCATCAGTGCGCTATAGCCGCGCACTTCGGCGAGGTAGCGCGGATAGATGTAGGTCAGGCCGTAGAGGCCGATGCCGATGCAGAACTGAAGGACGCAGCCGATCGCGAAATTGCGGTTGGAAAAGGTGCGTAGATTGACGATCGGCTCGGCCGCCGTGAAGACGCGCCAGAAGAAGGCGATCGCCGAGATGCCGCAGATCCAGGCGCAGATCGCGACCGAAGGGTCCTGCATCCATTCATATTGCGGGCCTTCCTCCAGCACGTATTCCAGCGTGCCCAGGAAGCCGGCCATGAACAGCAGCCCCCACCAGTCGAAACGATCGAGCAATTCGAAATGCGGCTCGTCGAAATCGACCAGCGCCAGCACGCCGATGGTGATGCCGATGCCGGGCACGATGTTGATGAAGAACAGCCAGTTCCAGGACATCAGGTCGGTGATGTAGCCGCCGACGGTCGGCCCGATGGTCGGGGCCAACGTCGCGACGAGCCCGATGATGGGACCGACGATGTGGAATTTGGTGCGCGGGAAAACGGTGTAGGCGGAGGCGAACACCGTCGGGATCATACCGGCGCCGAGAAAACCCTGCAGCGCGCGCCAGAGGATCATCTCCTCGATGGTGGTGGCGAAGCCGCAGAGCAGGCTCGATACGGTAAAGCCGGCCGCCGAGATCGCGAACAACAGCCGCGTGCCGAAGGCGCGCGACAAGAATCCCGACAGCGGGATCGCGATCACTTCGGCGATCAGATAGGCGGTCTGGACCCAGGAGACTTCACTGGAGCTTGCTGAAAGGCCGGCCTGGATCTCACTCAGGGACGCCGAGACGATCTGGATGTCCAGGATCGACATGAACATCCCGAACACCATGATGATGAAAGCGAACAACCGCTTCGGCGCGATGCGCTCCGAAGCGGGATCCGCCATCATGGCAGGTGAAGCGGTCGTGGCGTTCGCCATGGTCTGACCTCGCGGCGCAGGCGCGCTACTGCGGATGGATCATGGTGGCGTCGTCGAGATCGACCTCGCTGTCGGCGTCGGCCGCGCCCTTGTTGGTGTCGACGGTCGCAGTGACCGACATTCCGGCACGGAGCAGGTTTTGCTTTGCGACCGACTTCGGCACGCGGATGCGGACCGGCACGCGCTGCACGATCTTGGTGAAGTTGCCGGTGGCGTTGTCGGGCGGCAGCAGCGTGAATACCGAGCCCGCGCCCGCCGCGATGCTGTCGACGACGCCGGAGAACTTGCGCATGCCGTAGGCATCGACCTTGATCGTCACCGGCTGGCCGGGGCGGATGCGCTTGAGCTGGGTCTCCTTGAAATTGGCGTCGATATAGACGTTGTCGAGCGGCACGACATTGCCGAGCCGCTGGCCCACCGCGACGAAGTCGCCGGCACTGACGAGGCGGTTCGAGAACGTGCCGTCGATCGGCGCGCGCACCGCGGTGAAGGCGAGATCGCGCTCGGCCTTGGCGAGCGTGGTCTTGAGCTCGGCGAGCTGCGCCTGCGCTTCGGCCTGCTGCGCCTTGGCGACGTCGACATTGCTGAGCGCGACATCGTAGGCGGCCTGCGCAGCCTTGACCGCGGCGGCGCCCTGGTCGCGTCCGGCTTCGGAGCTCTCGAAGGTGGCGCGCGAGGCAAAACCCTTGTTGCTCAACGCCTGCTGGCGCTCATAATCGAGGTCGGCGCGCTTGAGGCCGGCTTCGGCGGAGACGAGCTGCGCCTTGGCCTGTGCGACCTGGCTGTCGAGCGCCGCGACCTGGCGGCCGATGCGATCGATGGTGGCCTGCTGGGTCGCGATCCTGGTCGCGGCGGCGTCGACCGCGATCTTGTAGTCGCCGTCGTCGATACGAAAGACGATGTCGCCGGCGCGCACCGTCGTGTTGTCGCCGGCGAGGATCGAGGAGACGTGGCCGGCAACGCGCGCGCCCAGCATGGTGTTGTTGGCGCGGACATAGGCGTCGTCGGTCGCGACATAGAAGCGGCCGATCAGCGTATAATAGCCGGCATAGCTCGCGGCCGCGAGCGCCAGCACCAGCCCTACTCCCATCATCACGAATTTGCGCTTGCCGGACTTCGGCGCGCCGGCGGCGGCGGGCGCGTCTGGGGCTGCGGCCGGCTTGTCGGTCACGGGCTTCTCCGGCGCCTCGCTGGGACGGCGCTTGGTTTCCTCGGCCACATGAGAGCGCAACTGCTCGGCGAGAGCCACAGACGTCTCAGTGGCAGCGTCACCACCCGCGGGCGTCGGCGTCTCCACGGCGTCCGGGCGAAGGACGCGCGCAGCCTGGTCTCTCACTACGGCCATGGAGGCCTCCCCAAAAAAGCGCGATGAGGGACAACCGCCCCACGGCCGGTTCCCTCTCACATATCCCAAATATCATTGACCGAACGGTTCGGTCAATATAGATAATATTCCCGGTTGGACCCTACTGGCCCGAATCCTTTATTTCGGTTTCATGATCCTGGACCGATGCAAAAACCTTCCGAGACACTGAACCAATGGTTGTAGCCGGCCGCGAACATGTGCACGTCATCCAGGAGGAGGACAGCTCCAAACGCCGCCAGATCCTGGACGGGGCCCGCAAGGTGTTCATGGATCTCGGGTTTGACGGTGCCAGCATGGGCGAGATCGCCCGCGCGGCGCAGGTCTCGAAGGGGACGCTTTACGTCTACTTCGCGGACAAGTGCGCGCTGTTCGAAGCCATCCTCGAGCAGGAGGCGCTCCAGCACGGGCAGGTCGCGTTCAATTTCGATCCCGCGCGCGATGTTGAAACCACGCTGAAGGATTTCGGCCGGGCCTACAACCGTCTGCTGTGCCGGCCCGGCGGCGGATCCGCGATCCGCACCGTGATGGCGATCGCCGAGCGCATGCCCGATCTCGGCCGCCGCTACTATGCGCGGGTGCTGGACAAATCCATCAACCGCCTCTCCGACTATCTCAACACTCATGTCGCCTCCGGCGATCTCGCGATCGACGATTGCGATCTGGCGGCGTCGCAGTTCATGGAACTGTGCAAGGCCACGCTGTTCCTGCCCTTCGTCTTCCAGGCCGCACCTGCGCCGTCGGAAGAGCGCATGAGCGAAGTCGTCGACAGCGCGACGCGGATGTTCCTGGCGGCGTATCGGGCGAAGTAGCGGCAAGCCGGGCCTGCGTTGCAGGCCGTTCCGGCAGCATTATATTTGAGCTCATGTCCCGTGATCTCCGCCCGCCGGTCGATATCCTCCATTACGAGATTGTCCAGGAACAGGCCTCCGCGCTCGGACGGATGGGCCGCACGCTCGAACAGGCGCTGACGCGCCTGCGCGAGTTCGACGCCGCCCACGCCCTCCCCGAGGTGCCGGCCTCGATGCAGCCAGCCAGGCGCAAGCTGGTGATGGAAGCCGGCCACGCGCTCTGGATGTTCGTGGTGCAACGTGAGGCGACCGGCCTGCGCGACAGCCGGCACATCATGCGAACCTACAATGTCCCGGCCGAGGTGCAGCTGTGCATGGGCCTGGTCCCGGCACCGTCCAAGTCGGCGTGAGAATGATTTGCTACGGTGCCCGGCGCTTGGGCGTGCACTCAGTGAGCTGCTGGTTGAAGCGCGACACGATGGGGCATCCGACACTTAGCTGACTTGGAATGATTCAAGCGCCGAATATTCGTTCCGAGTTCGGTATAACAGTGCACGAGCCTGATAAAAGGACCACAACTCGGGGCTAGACCAGCTGAGGTCCTCCGTGTGTCGGCAACACGTCGTCGAGGCGTGGGCGCGAATAATCCTCAACTTAAGAAGTGGCTGCTCTTCCCGGCATCAGCTCAAGTGCAGGGAAAAATAGGCCCCAGCTCGCGGGGGGGGGCTTGGGGGGCATGAGCTGGGGCCATTGGGGTCACCCTTGGGGAAGGGTATCGGGAAAACTTGGCAATGGCAGGAATGTTCCTGCATTAAATTTCGAAGAGGAATTGGTGCCGCAGGCGGAATGGCACGTACTAGTCTGAGTGCCGGGTGTCGCTTGAATTGGTTCGCTTTTCGCGTTCCGTGAATGGAACAAAGACCCTTGTGTGCACTTTGTAACGTTGCGGGTGAAGCAGGGGGAAGATGTGAACACCACGGAACTTCCATCCATTCTGTTGATCGAAGACGAGGATACGATCCAACTTATCGTCGAAGAGGCTCTCTCGGAGGGAGGCTTTCAAATCGCGACCGTGAAAACGGGCGAGGAAGCCGTCACGCTTCTGAAGGGTGGTCAGCCTTACCGAGCTCTCGTCACCGACGTCAATCTGCTGGGTCGCCTTGACGGCTGGGAAGTCGCGAGAGCCGCCCGTGAGATCGACCCGCACTTTCCCGTGGTTTACATGACAGGCGGCGCGGCCGATAAGTGGCCGGTACTCGGTGTACCAAACAGCATTCTGCTTCAGAAACCATTTGCGCCTGCGCAAGTCGTTTCGGCTGTTTCTCAGCTCCTGAACGCGGCCTCGCAGCAGACGGGCCCCGCCTGAGAGACGGCGAGATCCGTGTCTGCTTCAGTTCTCCTCATCGAAGATGAAGCCCTCATCCGAATGATGTTGGTTGAGATGATTGAAGAGGCGGGTCATTCAGTTGTTGCGGAAGCGGGTAACGTCGCCAAAGGTGCCGTTCTAGCGACGGATGCTGAGTTCGATCTCGCGATCCTGGACATCAATCTCGGCGGCGACACCATCGAGCCAATCGCCTCGGCACTTGCGGGACGAGGCAAGCCCTTTTTCTTCGTGAGCGGATACGGATCGTCGGGAGTGCCGGATGCATTCAGGGGCACTCCAGTTGTGACAAAGCCTTGCTTGTTGGCAGAGTTGCAAACCGCCATTGATGCAGCACTGTCGCAAGTGCCGAGCAAAAGCCTGGCGCCGATCTAGCCGATTGCGCCGGCCTGGTATCGTATGAGTACACGCCTAGTCGGTCACCTGCTTGCGGAGCGCGGCGAGATCGTTGACGACCATCTTGGTCGGGCCGGTCCAGATGATGCCGTCGTCCTGGAGGCGGCTGAGGATCAGGCTGATCGACTGGCGCGTCGCGCCGATCATGCGCGCGAGATTGGCCTGCGTGATGCGGCCGAGCGAGATCGGGCCGCTCTCGTCCTGGGCCGCGTTCTCGCACAGCTTGACCAGGAGCAGCACCAACCGTTCCGCCGCCTTCTGTCCCGCCAGCGTCTGCGCCAGCATCGAATAGGTCTCGCCCTTGAAGCCGAGACACTCGATCAGCGCGACTGCGAACGACGGCGACTGCGCGATCAACCGGCGGACCGCATCCTGGTCGAGATGCAGTGCTTCGACCCGCCCGAGCGCGCGGGCCGACCAGCTGTGGCGGTGATCGCCGAGGATATAGGGCGCGCCGACGAAATCGCCGGTCTCCCAGGTGGACAGCATCAATTCGCGCCCCTGCGTGCCGGCATGGGTGCTTTCGACGATCCCGTTCAGGATGATGTGGACGCCATTTGCGGGCTCGCCCTCCCGCAGCAGATATTCGCGGTTCTGGTAGGTCGCGAGCCTGCCGGTTCGCATCACCAGCTCCAGATCGGGCTTGTCCAACGCCTTCAGCACATAACGTCCGGTCCCGGGCCGTGGCAGTTCGGCGCGCGGCTCAGCTGGATCGGCCACCTCATGCGCATCGCTGCGCCCCACGATCGGTCTCCCTTCGAGTGACGGCTCGAAGGCTAGGAGGTCTCCGCTCAGATTGCAACGCGGCGCAGATGGTCGGGCTCGGCCGAAGCCTCCATGAAAGCGCAAGCCAGATCGGTGAGCAGGCGCTCCCGGCCGGCCGGCGCCAGGAACGTGACGCCATAGGGCACGCCGGCTGCGGTGACGGCGTTCGGAACGGCGATGGCGGCCAGGCCCAGCGGGTTGGCGTAATTGGTGTAATAGCCGTTGTTGAAGTTGGCCGTCAGCGGGTCGCGCGCAACGTCATCGATGCTCAGCACGGTGCCGACCGTCGGCACGACCAGCGCGTCGTGTACTTGCCAGAAGTCGCGCAGCGATCGCTGGACCTCCTTGACCTTGTAGAGCGCACGGTAGGCGTCGGCCGCCGTGAACTTCCGGCTGCCGAGGACGAGGTCGCGCACGATCTTCACGCCCGCCTCCGGATTGGCGTCGAGGAACGCGCCGACCGAGACGTCCCGCTCGGCGAGGAACGGTCCGAAAAACATCAGATCGTTGACCGAAATGAACGGCGAGAAGTCGACCGATGCGACCGACAGATCGAGCTGCCGCAGCTTGCGAAGCCCGTCGCCGAACAGCGCCTCCGTCTCCGCATTGCCGAAGAAGCTGAGCTGATCCGGACGCGTCGTTGCGATGTTGAGCGGCCGCGCTGGAGGAGCCTGCTCCGTCCATCCGGCGAAAGCTTCCGGCGAAAAACAGTCCTCGACATCGCGCCGCGCCAACACGCGATAGATCTCGTGGCCATCGCGGGGGTCGCGCGTGTAGAGCGAGATGGTATCAAAGCTACGGCACGCGTAGACCATGCCGCGCTGACTGAAGGCGCCGGGCGCCGGCTTGAAGCCGGTCACGCCGCAATAGGACGCCGGCACCCTGCCCGATCCGCCGGTATCGGTGCCGAACGCAAAGGACGATGTGCCCGTCGCGACCGATACCGCGGCGCCCGAACTGGAGCCGCCGGGGATGTAGTCCGGATTGTGCGGGTTGCGGGCGATGCCATAGGGCGAGCGCACGCCGACGAGGCCGGTCGCGAACTGATCCATATTGGTCTTGCCGAGATAGATCGCGCCGGCGGCGACGGCGTCGGCGACAACCGGGCTCGTGTCTTTCGCGGTGTAGGCGAATTCCGGGCAGGCCGAGGTGGTCTGCTCGCCGGCCACGTCGATACAATCCTTGACCGAGAACACGAGACCGTAGAGCGGCAGCTCCCCGATCTCGCCAATGCGGGCATCGAGCGCGCGCGCCCTTGCCATGACGCCTTCGGGATTTGCCGTCGAGATCCAAACGCCGCTCTGGTCGGCGTCGTCAAGGCGCGACAACACATGCGCGGCAACATCGGACGGCTTGAGCTCGCCGCTGCGATAGGCGGCACGGAGTTGACGAGGGGCGAGATTCATGTCGGTCACGTGCTTGCGGGAATTGGCAATGCGCCGGCGGGACAAGCCCGCCGGCACCGATCCTAGCGGCCGATCACCTTCTCCAGATAGGCGGGCTGAATGAAGGCTTCGAAGTCGGCGCGCGGCAGCAGCTTCGGCAGGCGCTCCTGCTTCACCAGGAAATCGGCGGTCGAGATCAGCGTGTCGACAAACTTGCCCTTCTTCGCGGACGTGCCGAGATACTCTTCCGTGAGCTGCTTGTTGCAGGGGATCATTCCGGTCCCCTTCATCATTCGCTGCGCGTCCTCGATGGGCAGCGAAAGCTCTTCCGCGATGATCTCGGCGGTCTTCTCCGGGTTCTTCAGCCAGAAGTCGATGCCTTCGCATTCCGCCTTGATGAACTTGTCGACGTAGGACGGATACTTCTCCGCGAACGCGTTCATGACGACGCCGATGTCCCAGGTTGGATAGCCGCGCTTGGCCATCTCGCCCGAGGTGACGAGGATCTTGCCGCCGTTCTTCACGGCCTTGCCGAGATTCGGCTCCCAGAACCAGGCCGCGTCGATGTCGCCGCGAAGCCAGGCCGCCGCGATGTCCGACGGCGCGAGATCCAGAATCTTCATCGAGGCGGGATCGACACCCTCGTCCTTGAGCGCCTGGAGCAGGAGGTAGTGTGTCGTGGAGCCGAACGGCGCGGCCACCGTCTTGCCCTTGAGGTCCTTGAGCGAGGTGATGTTCTTGTCGGTGCGAACCACCAGCGACTCGACGTAGTCGAGCATGTTGATCACCAGGATGCCCTTGATCGGCAGCGCGCGCGTCGCGCCGATCGCGGTCGGCGGATTGCCGAGGCCGCCGAAGTCGACGTCGTTGCCGGCGATCGCGCGCAGCATGTCGCCGCCGCCGCCGATCTTGACGTATTTGATGTCGACGCCCGGCATCTCCTTGGCGAGCAGGCCAAGATGCTTGGTGACCAGCTGCGCGTTGACGAGGTTCAAATAGCCGACGGTCACCTTCGCCGGCTTGTCCTCGGCGCGGACTGCGGCCGTGAGCGCCAGCGTGGTAACCGCGAGCGTCGCAATCAGTCTCTTCATCATGGAGGTCTCCCCTAGGATCAGGATTGGATTCAGGCCCACGGCATCAACAGTTTCGCGATGCCGCGCATCATGAGGTCGAGCACGACGCCGGTCAGGCCGAGCACGATCAGCCCCATGATCACAACGTCGGAGAGCAGGAATTTTGCGGCGTCCCAGATCATCCAGCCGATGCCGGCGGAGGCCGCGACGATTTCGGCGGCGACGAGAACGGTGTAGGTGAATCCAAGCGAGATGCGCATGCCGGCGAGAATCAGCGGTCCCGCCGCCGGCAAATAGATATGGAAGAGCAGGTGGCGCCGGGTCGCGCCGAGCGACTGGGCGGCGCGCACATAGACCGGGTCCACGCTAGTGACGGCCTGGATCGTCGAGATGACGATGCCCGGCAAACCGGCAAGAAACAGCAGCGACAGCTTCGAGCTCTCACCGATGCCGAGCCACATCACCAGCAGCGTATAAAGGCCGAGCGGCGGCAGCGGCCGGTAGAACTCGATCAACGGATTGAGCAGCGCGCGGGCGTTGCGCGACACGCCCATGAGGACGCCGAGCGGGATGCCGATCAGGCAGGCCAGCGTGAAGGCCGTGAGGATACGATAGAGGCTTGCGCCGAGATGCTGAAGCAGCGTCGCGCCCTGATAACCCTTCGTCATCGTCTTGACGAACGCGGCCCAGACCGCCTGCGGCTTCGGCAGGAACAGCTCGTTGGCCCAGCCCATCTCCGTGACGATGGCCCAGCCGGCCAGCAGCACGGCGACGGTCAGCGTCGAGAGCAGCACCGATCGCGAGACCTTCGGAAGCCGCAGCCGCAAGCTGCCGCGTCGCGTGCGATCCGGCGGGATTGGAATCGTCATGTGGGTCGCCTCGACGCTCATGTCCGCACTCCCAGGATCTGCATGATGGTCAGCGCGTAGATCCGCGTCGCCATCACCGACTTGGTGATCGAGATGTTCTCGTTGTCGACGGCCCAGCCGTCTTCTCCGGGACCGAACGTCACCGCATTGATGCCGGCTTCGCGGAAGCGGATCGTGTCGTTGAAGGCGTTCTTGCGGTTGACCCCGGGCTCGCGGCCCATCAGACGCCGGTAAACCGCGCGCAAGGAGCGGCAGGGCTCCTCCTCGACCGGCACCGGTTCGGTCGCGTTGACGAACAGCGAGCCGGGCACCTGGCGCACCTCGACCCTGACGTCGTTCACGCCCGCAAAAGTGTCCCGCCCGAGGCGCTCGATATCCGCAATCACGCTCGATAGCGTCATGCCGGGCACGATGCCGACCACGGCGAGCGTGATGGTGCAGGCATCCGGCGAGAACTGCATCTCGCCGGGCAGGCCGGACCGAATCCGCACCACGGCGCAGCAGGGCGGCGTATGTCCCATGAACTTGCTGGGGACATGCGTGAACGCCATGTCCTTCAGTTTCGGCAACAGCTTTGCCGCTTCCATGATGGCGTTGACGCTGATGTCCGGTCGCCAGATGTGCGACTTGATCCCGTGAACGGTGAGCTCGATCAGGCAGTGGCCGGAATTGGCCACCGAGAGGTTCATGCCCCAGTCCGTGTTGACGTCACCCCAGGCGGTCGGCTCGGCGGTGATCTCGTAGTCGGCGGTCAGGCCAACCTTGTTCAGCATGTAGATGGAGCCCTCGGTGCCGTTCCGCTCTTCATCGACGGTGTAGCAGCACATCAGGGTGCCATCGAACTTCACACCCGCTTCGGTCAGGGCCTGCACTGCGAGCAACGATGCAGCGAGGTTGCCGCGCGTGTCGGACGTGCCGCGCGCATAGAGCAGATCGCCATGGCGCGTCGCCTTGAACGGATCGAAATCCGTCATGTGCCATTTCTCGGGCTCGACCGCCGGATAGGTGTCGAGATGGTCGTTGAGAATGAGCGAGGGGGCGCCGTCCCGTCCCTTGAGCACGCCGAGCACGTTCGGCCGGTGCGGCTGCGCGCTGTGCTTGGTGACTTCCATGCCGAGCGCTTCGAGCTTGCCCGCGACCAGCATCGAGATCGCCTCTTCCTCGGCAGGCGGCAAATCGGGATCCAGCGGATTGCCGGAACGGGGCTGGCCGGTGCGGATCAGCTCGGACGCGAGTTCAAGCCAGCGCTCCTCCGTGATGCGCGACAGCACGCGCTGTTCGAGATCCGAATAAGGAGGGGTGACAGGCATCTGCATGGCGGGATCCGCTGGCTCACGGCGCCGGCAGCGCCGCTTCGTGGCAGCCTCCTCATTGCAGCGACCGTGCCAACCGCCGAAAAAGCCCGCAGCAGCACAATTGTCTTTCTGACTTCAATGACTTAGGTGAGATTTGCGCGTGCGCAAATTTTTGCACCCGAGATGCGCTCTGCCGAAGACGCGGTGTCAGCTGAACAGGTAAGGCTCAGCGCGAGCCCGGCCGGCGTGGGGTCGTAGCCCGCATGGAGCGAAGCGGAATGCGGGAACGCCTTTCCCGGACTGCGCTTCGCTCCATCCAGGCTACGGATCATGCGCAATCCTCAATCGTCGGCGTACTCGTCCTCTTCGTGTTTGCGCGCCATGCTCTTGCGCGTACCCAGCGAGCCGGTCACGGAGGGATCGCGTGCATTCGCATAGGGATTGCGCCCGCCCGCCCGCGCGGCGACCTCTTCGCCGGAGACGGCGGCGGGCTGGCAGATCAGGCGACGGCTGGCGCGGCGCATCAGATCGACGTGGATGTGATCGTAATGATAGACGTTCGAGCCCGGCGCCAGCACCGTGGTGAAATGCACACACGCGCCCGACTGCACGTCGCGCAGGAACCCCTGCTCTTCCGGCATGCCGCGCCAGCCATCCTTCACGGTGACGCGGCGGCCGTCGGCGAGCACGAAGGCGGCGATGTCGAGCGCATTGCCGAAGGCGTGCTCGGAGATATGGGCATGCGAATTGCCGTTCATGCCGCGGCAGGAATAGGCCGAGATCTGCTTGATCTCCGCGACGCGGGTGCCGAACCAGCGCATCGCCGAGGGCTGCACGGTGTCGGCGAGCCAGCGGTCGAGTTCGGAGACGATCGGACAGGCCAGCGTCGCAACCGGCTTGATCGCAACGGGGCCGACGGCGGTGACGGGATTGCCCTGCGCCGGACCGAGCCGCGGCAGCGGTTGCTGCGCGGGCGCCTGCGAGTAGGGCGCCGGCCGTGCCGGATAGCTCGGCGCATTCATGTAGCGCGAGGCGCCCGCGGCATCGGTGCCCTCGGGCGGCAGGTCGATCTCGTCTTCCTGTTGCGCCACGCCGGGCGCATTCAACGGCATTGGGCCGGGCGGAGCGCCATAGCCGGACGGCTGGCGCACCGCGGTCTCGGGATAGTTTGAGCGTTGCGGATAGTTCTGGCTCTGCGGGTAATTCGATCGTGGCTGCGTCACCGGCCAGCGCGGCTGGCTGCCGATGCTCCCGGGCGGACGCAAATCCTCATCGGCAAAGCCGTAGCTGCTCGAGGCTTCGCCGAGGGCGGCGACCTTGAGCGGAAACTCCGCGCCGCACATGCCCGGCCCGGAGATCGGGTCGATGCGAACCAGATCCGGCCCTTCTTTCACCGCGCCCGATTTCAGGCATGCGGCTTCGGCCTCGGCCCGCCACGGTTCACGTTCGGCCTGGAAGACGCCGCGTCCGCAACCCGCTAACGAAACAAGGACGATGGAGCCGACGAGATACAAACGAACTCCGCGCGTCATGCACGCACGTTCGGTGAATTTACTTAAAGACTCTTCAACGTGTTGATTTCAGTATTCTTTAACCATGTCAGCCCGCGCCGGCAGGAGCCCCTGCCGGTGACGAGTGACAGCAAGGCTGACTTTTTCGAAAAGCGACTTTCTGTTAACCATGACGCTCTCGCGCAAGGCGGCGCGACAGCGGGAGCGACATCATGACGTTCGCCGGGAGACTGAGCGTTATCACCGCGTACCTCGCCATGGCCTTTGTTGGTGCCATCGTGCTCGGCATGATCTAGCGGCTTCAGTCGGAAGTATCGAACGCTTCCCTCACGACCGCGCGCTCCACTGCCGCGACGTCGTGATCAGCTTCTCCGGCCGCTCTTCGGCTCGCGTCCAGTCGTTTCCGGAACACCAGAAATGGCCGACTGCGCAGGCTTCAACGTGAAGCTTGCCGGAGCTCTTCAGCGTCATCGTGGCATAATAGGTGCTGCCGCTGGAGCGGCTGTAGATGTTGCCAGTCCAGACGTCGTGGGTTTTCGGCTTCATGTTGACGAGCACGCTCTCGCCCCGGGTCGATGCTTCCGTCACCGCGAAGCCGCACAGGGCCGGTCCACAGCGTTCGATGCGGACCGTGCCCTTGGCGCCTGCGCTCTCCCACTCGCCGAGCGGTAAATAGGCGAGTTCGTCGTCGCCGCGCTCTGGGCTGGTCACGGCCTGCTCGAGCTCCGGCCTCGGCGCGACGACGGGTGCCTCCATGCGCGGCGGATCGAGCGCGACGGTCTTCGGCGGATCCGTCCGCGGTAGCTCGACCCGAGGCGGATTGGAGCTTGGCGCCTGCGGCAAGACAATTGGCTGCGACGTCGCTAAGGCAAGGACAGGAGCCGCCGGCGCCAGTGGAGGCGCGACCGCAATGGCTGGCGCCGGCCTGACCGGAGCCACGGGATAGAGCGGTTGCGGCGGCGGAAGCACCGGCGCCGGTGTCGTATCGCCGTCTGGCCGAAAGCTGCGATGGGAGGAAACCGAGAGACAGGAAGCCGATCGGCAATGACTGGGCGAGTCGACCCGGAATCGATGACCGCCGATCGAGAACGCGTACGAGCCGGCTTCCGCTGCGGGCGCAATCGCCATCAGCGCGATCAATGTGCCAAGCGAAGTCACAAGCCGCATCATCGGCGCCTCCCTCTCTGTGGCGACGACGTTACGCAGATGCAATCGCGGCTGAATGTGCGCTGCGTCACCGAGCGGCGGCGAGCCGTTGTGACGTCTATCACAGAAGGTCCGACCAGGCCGGCGTAGGGTCGAACCACGCTTCATCCACCCGCGACTTCAGTCCATATCGGGACCGCACATTTTTCGGAGGTTGTCATGAACAAGCTCACCATCGCCGCCACCGCCCTCTTCCTCGCGTCCACCGCCGCCGCGCATGCCGGCAATTCGCTCTCGTTCCAGATCGAAGGCCAGCACATCCGCATCGAGACGCCGCGCAACTGCGCCTCGCTCAATTGCGTGACCATCGTGGCGCCGGGCCTGTCGGACAAGCCGATCAAGCTGAACAACATCAACCTCAAGGGCCTTGGCTCCAAAGACGATGACATCGACACCACCCCGGCTCCGGCCACGACCGCGCAGCCCGCGCCGGCTCCGGTGCAGCAGCAGCAGCCCGTGCAGCAGGCCCCCGTGCAGGCGACCGCACCGGCAGCGCCCGCCATCACGGCTCCAGCAACGACGGTTGCCGCTGCTCCGTCCGCCGGCTACGACGCCACGACGCAGACCGCGCCCGTTGCGGCTCCCGCTCCCGCTGCTGCGCCCGCGCCCGTCGCGGTTGCTCCGGCCCCGGTGCCCGCCGCGCCTGTCGCGGCTGCCAACACGCCGATCGGCGTCTGGGCCACCGAAGAGAACAAGGGCAATGTTCGCGTCGAACAGTGCGGCGTCAATCTCTGCGGCTACGCCGCGAAGACCAACGAGCGCATCCTGATCAACATGAAGCCCGACGGCGCGAAGTGGAGCGGCCGCATCCACGATCCCGACTCCGGCCGCAACTACGACTCGACGATCGCGATGAAGGGCCCGAATGCGATGCGCGTGCAGGGTTGCGCCTTCGGCGGCATGTTCTGCGGCGGCCAGACCTGGAAGCGCGTGAGCTGAAGCCAAAGGTGTCGTCTCCAACACATCCACATTCTTCGTCATGCCCGGGCTTGTCCCGGGCATCCACGTTCTTGGTCCCGCGCTTCAAGGCGTGGATGGCCGGGACAAGCCCGGCCATGACGATGGACAGGCTTGGCCACAAGCTAGCATCGCGTACCGTTTGAACCTTCACGGCCTCCGTGCGATAGACATTCATCCGCCGTTCACCTGCATCAGGCTGATATCGGTCGATCTCGCCTCGCGTTTCTCACCGGAACCTCCTCGTGAATTTTATCGTGGCCTGGCGCCGCTTCATGTTCGCGCTTGTGCTGCTGGCGTTGCCGCCGGCTGGCGCGAGCGTTGCGTTCGCATCCGATGCGATCGAGTTTGCGCAGGCGCAGCCACAAGCGCAGCCGTCGCCCGCCCCCTCTCCGACGCCATCGACTTCACCCGCTCCTGCGGCCGAGGCGCAGCCCGCCGCCGTCGAGCCGATCGGCAACGTCGCGACGGTGACGGGCATCGCGACCGTGATCCGGGACAAAAATTCCTATCCGCTGCGGGTGCGCGACGACATCTATCTCAACGACATCGTGCAGACTTCGTCGAACTCCTCGCTCGGCATCACCTTCAACGACGCCACCACGTTCAACCTCTCGGCCAGCGCCAAGATCACCATCGACACTTACGTCTATGAAGATGGCGGCAAGCACAACGCAGGCATCTTCGACATCGGCAAGGGCACGGTCGCCTTCGTCGCGGCGGCGGTGGCAAAGACTGGCGACATGAAGATCACGACGCCGACGGCGACGCTGGGCATCCGCGGCACCACGGGCGTCGTCGACGTGCCGGAAGGCGCGGCCGCGAACAAGACCAACAACGTCAACATCAAGCTCTATCCCGACGCCGACGGCCGGGTCGGACACATCGACGTCGACGACCGCACGAGCGGGACGCGGCTCGGCGCTCTGACGCAAGGCGCGAGCGGTTTTGCGATCCGCCCGGGCGCAGCCGCTGCCGGCGTCATGCGGTTTGCCGCGGTGCCGATCACGATCGCACCACAACAGATCGCGCGCGACCGCGGCTTCGTCAGCCAGGTGCATTTGGCGCAGACCACGGGCCGGCAGATCGTCACCGAGCAGCGCGACTTCCGCCGGGCCAATCCGACCGCGAGCCCGCGCATTCCGCGGCCGTTCCAGCCGCCGCAACAGCAACAATTGCGGCCGAACACGGCGCCAGGACAACAGCCGCAACAGCCGCAGCGGCCGAACGGTCAGCCCGGCCAGAACAACCGTCCGGGGACGCAACAGCCAGGCACGCCAGGCCGTCAAGGCGCGCAGCCGCCGCAGCGGCAGGGCCAAGGCGGCGCCGTGCAGCCCGGTACGCCGCACGCGGGTCAGGGTCAGCAGCAACAAGGCCAGAAGCAAGGCGCGGGACGTCCGGCAGGCCTACCGCGCGCCGGTCAAGGCACGCAGCTTGACGGCACGCCGCAAACCCGGCCGCAACGCGGTGGGCAGCTTCCGACGCAGCCCGGCGGAGTCGTACCGCCGCAGCCGGGCGGAACGCAGCAGCAGCCCCACGTGCAGCCGCAACTTCCGCGCACCGGCATGCAGCCCGGCCAGCCGCCCGCAGTTCAACAGCCGGGCCTGCAGCGCCCGGGCGGATTCCAGCAACGCCTCCCCGCCGCACAACGCCCCGCAGCGCCGCGAAGGCCAGCGCCGGTCCCGAAGGAGAAGGAGCGGCGGTGACTTCTTCCTTCTCCCCTTGTGGGAGAAGGTGGCGCGAAGCGCCGGATGAGGGGTTGCTTCAGCGAACTCAACTGCAACAGATTCGTGCGCGGAGAGAACCCCTTGTATCTGCACGGCCAGCATTTGTGCGATGGAAGTGACTTAGCGCCTTGGCCGGTGGCCACCGGCCAAGG